>PHAV01000017.1 GCA_002841765.1 Deltaproteobacteria bacterium HGW-Deltaproteobacteria-4
AGGCAGTCGAGCACGTCTTTCGGTATGGCCATCGGTTCCTCCAGTGGTTACGGGTTGTAACCGACGATGACCATTTACACAAAGTTTTTTACACCCTCTCTTGCTTTCAAATATAACGAATAAATTTTTCATCTTCACCTCTATTTAAGTGGACATTTCTTGTTGTAACAAACGTCGACACCGAGTGAAATTCCTATCCCCAAACTTAAAGGGGATTTTACCCCACCACTTACAGAAACACCTGATGGTCCTCCACTTACGCCGCCACCAGCACCCTCATTAAAGTAAGCAAAATCTGCTCCTGCACCTACACCCCAACTTTCCTCACAAGACTCTTCACATACATCTTTTGAGTCAGAATCGGGGCCAATAGATCCGCCAATTTCGGTTCCGCCCCCTAAAAACATACCGGGACCCAGCCTCCCGCAAATTGAGGTAATAGTATAACAACCACCCGAACCGCATTCGATATGTGAATGAGCGTTTAAGCCTATGAAATACAAATGAAATCCCCCTCCTAAACCTGCGCCACCAGTAGCTGACAATAATCCGTAAGGGTCGACAAAATTTGTTGGACTGTTTTGAACATAGCCATAAAGCACCATATCGTTGCCTTTGAAGCCAATCGGATCCTTGCTCACAAACCGTCCCTCCATCGGATCATAATACCGCGCCCGGTAGAAGTAGAGCCCGATCTCCTTATCCCACTCCCGGCCCGTGTAGGTATAGCTGTTCACAAAATCCGTCTGCGGCGTCACCATCCCGAAGGAATCATACTCGTAACGCTGCACGACATTCTTCGCGGTATCAGTGATGGCGACGATGCTACCCAGCCCGTCGGCGTGGTAGTAGTGGAAGCCACCGCTGCGCTCCAGCGCCAGATGCTCGTCGACGCCGGCGCCGTGGGTGTAGTAAGTCGAGGTGATCGCGCCACTGTCGTCGGTGTAAATCTCCAGGGCGATGTTGTCGTTGTCGTAGATGTAGCTCCAGCGGCTCGTTTTGGTCACTCCGTCGATGACCGTGGTCAGCTCCTTGCTGATCCGCCGTCCCTGAGGATCGTAGGCAAAGGTCACGGTCCTCTTTTCCGTCCCCTTGACCTTCTCCATACTTGTCAGCCGGTTCTCGTCATCCCAGCTCTGCACCCAGCTCTTCTCTGCCGCGCCGGGGACAATCTTGACGGTCTGGTTGCCGTTGTCGTCGTAGCCGTACTGAAGCTGGCGCCCCTGCTCCATCCGGTTGGCCGCGTCGTGCTGGTAGCCGCTGTCCTTGGCGCCGGGGCCACTCTCGCGGTTGGGTGCCAAATAAGGGTGTCAGGGCTACACATTTGACAGAATGCCTTTAGCTGATACTGTTTCGAGCTATCAAAAAGTCCTTCGATAATCACCGAACGACAAAGCACCGCCATCGTAGCGGGGTTTTGTCGTTCGGTGATTATTGAGGCATTTATTTTTACCCCATCCTTCGGTCCAAACTCCGATACTGAATCGCCTCGGCGAGATGCTGTTCGCGGATATGCTCGGAGCGCTCCAGATCGGCAATCGTCCGTGCAACCTTGAGGATGCGCGAGTAGCTGCGGGCGGAGAGGCCGAGGCGCTCGGTGACGAGTTTGAGGAGGCGGTGGCCGGCTTCGTCCGGTTCGCAATGTTTGCGGATGAGGCGCGCCGGCATCTGGGCGTTGCAGTGGATGCGGCTGTGGCTGTGGCTGTGGCTGAGGCGTTCTTTCTGGATGGAGCGGCAGGCTTCGACGCGACCGGCGATGATCTCTGACGCTTCGGTGTCGGTGCGGTCGACGAGATCGCGATACTTGACCGCCGGGACTTCGATCTGGATGTCGATGCGGTCGAGCAAGGGGCCGGAGATCTTGGAGCGATAACGCTGGATGATCACCGGTGTGCAGGAACAGGGATGGGTCGGGTCGGAAAGGTAACCGCAGGGGCAGGGGTTCATCGCCGAGACGAGCATGAAGGAGGCGGGGTAAGTGAGGCTGGTGGCGGCGCGGCTGATCGTCACCTGACCGTCTTCGAGGGGCTGGCGGAGCATTTCGAGGACATTCTTCTTGAACTCGGGGAGTTCGTCCAAAAAGAGGACACCGTTGTGGGCCAGGGAGACTTCGCCGGGGCGGGGTATGGCGCCGCCGCCGATGAGGCCGGCATCGGAGACGGAATGGTGCGGCGAGCGAAAAGTGCGGTGGGTCATCAGCGAGCGGTTGCAGGGGAGGAGACCGACGATCGAATGGATCTTGGTCGTCTCCAGCGCTTCGTCGAAGCTCATCGACGGCAGGATGGTCGGCAGCCTGCGGGCGAGCATGGTCTTGCCGCTGCCGGGGGGACCAATCATTAAAATATTGTGACCACCGGCCGCGGCGACTTCGAGGGCGCGCTTGACGTGCTCCTGACCCCGCACTTCGCTGAAGTTGTCGGTGTATTCGGTAGACTGGGAAGAGTGTTCCTGGGGATCGATGACGCAGGGAGGAATGTTGATTTCGCCGCGCAAAAAGGTGACGAGGGTGCCGAGATCGGGGAGGCCGTAGACCGGTACACTCGGAACGATTGCCCCCTCTTCGGCATTCTCGGTGGCGACAATCAGCCCGTCCAATCCCCAATCGCGGGCCCCGACCGCTACCGGCAGGATTCCCCGCACCGGCTTGATCCGTCCGTCGAGGGAGACTTCCCCCATGAAGAGATAGCGGCTTGCCGCTTTCTGGGGGATGACGCCCATCGCCACGAGGATGCCGATCGCCATCGGCAGGTCGAAGGCGGCGCCGTCCTTGCGGATATCAGCTGGGGCGAGGTTGATGGTGATGCGGCGGGCGGGAAATTCGTAACCGGAGTTCTTGATCGCTGATTTAACGCGATCCTTGCTCTCTTTGACTGCCCCCTCCGGCAGACCAACGGTGGAGAATTGCGGCAGCCCCTGGGCGATATCAACTTCAACCTCGACGCGGTAAGCGTCGATGCCGATCAGGGCACCTGAAAAGATCCGTGCAAGCATTTGTTTTCCCCTCCCTTTGCTTTGTCAGTAGCTCCGTTATTCTTTCAAAGATTCCAGATAATGTTCAGCATCGATGGCGGCCATGCAGCCGGTTCCTGCCGAGGTGATCGCCTGCTTGTAGTACTGATCCTGCACATCGCCGGCGGCAAAGACGCCGGGGACGCTGGTGGCGGTCATATTCCCTTCACCGCCGCAGAGGGTGCGGATGTAGCCGCTCTCCATCTCCAGTTGTCCGGCAAAGATCTCGGTATTGGGTTGGTGGCCGATGGCGATAAAGACCCCGTGCACCGGAATTTCTTTGGTCGAGCCGCTTTTATGGCGGAGGCGGATGCCGGTGACGCCGCTGGCATCGCCGAGGACTTCGTCGAGCTGGTGGTGCCATTCGATAGTGACATTCCCCCCCTTGGTCTTTTCGATCAAGCGGTCGGACAGGATCTTTTCGGAACGGAATTTGTCGCGGCGGTGGACAACGGTGACGTGACTGGCAATATTGGCAAGGTAGAGCGCTTCTTCGACGGCGGTATTGCCGCCACCAATGACCGCCACCGCCTTGCCGCGATAAAAGAAGCCGTCGCAGGTGGCGCAGGCCGAGACCCCCTTCCCCTTGAAAGCTTCCTCTGAGGGGAGGCCGAGGTATTTGGCAGTGGCGCCGGTGGCGATGATTAGCGACTTGCACTGATAGGTAGCGTTGGCGCCGGTGAGGGTAAAGGGACGCTGCTGCAGGTCGACGGCGCTGATGTGGTCAGAGATGATCTGCACATCAAAGCGTTCGGCATGACGGCGCATCCGCTCCATCAACTCCGGGCCCTGCACCCCGTCGGGGTCGCCGGGCCAGTTATCGACTTCAGTGGTGGTCGTCAATTGCCCGCCCGGCTCCATCCCGGCAATCAGTGCCGGTTTGAGGTTGGCGCGGGCGGCATAAACCGCCGCGGTATAGCCGGCCGGGCCGGAGCCGAGGATAATCACATCATGGACAGACATCGTGCTTAGCGTCTCCAATGTTTAAAAGTTAAGAGGGAAGATGAAACAGAAAGGGGCTGCCTGCCAAGAGCATACTACCAGCGCTTGGTGATCTCGATCAGGTGGTAGCCGAACTGGGTCTTGACCGGGCCGAGGCACTCGCCGACCGGGCCGGAGAAGACGACTTCGTCGAATTCACGCACCATCTGCCCCGGCGTAAAGGCGCCGAGATCGCCGCCCTGCATGCGCGAGGGGCAGGAGGAGTTGGCTTTGGCCACCGCGCCGAAATCGGCGCCGGCCTCGATGTCGCTCTTGAGTTTCAGGCATTCAGCTTCGGTGGAGACAAGGATGTGGCGGGCTGTTGCAGTTGCCATGGTGAACTCCTGTATGAATTTTCGGGGTTAATTTTCGTTGGCGCCGGCTTCCGCCTTTTCGGCGGCCTCGGCTTCCGCCTGACAGCGTTCCACGGCCTCTTTCAGCCAGACAATCTCTTCCGGAACAAATTGTTTCGAATGGTCGGTCCCGACATTCAGCGCCCAGCACAGCGGCGGCTCCGAAGTGGCGGCGAGGAGAAAGCCCGGCACTTCGACACATTCAATCTCGGCGTCAGCCCAGGCATTCATCCGCTCGCGGCTGTCAAAGAGCATCAGATAGTCACAGCCCTCCGCTTCAATGACCAGGGGTAACACCCCTTGTCCGGCGGAAATCCCGGCCTTTTCCTTTTCATCTTCCGGGACAATCGGCACAAAGAAAGTGGTATTGAGAAAGAGATCGAAGAATTGCGATTGGTTTTCCTGATTGTTGGTGTCCTGGCGGAAGATTTCCAGGGCTTTGTCGATAGCGGTCATGGAATGGGTTGGCCTTTCTGTTCAGCGGTAGGGATTACGACGATGGTTTTCTTGCTAAAATGGTCGTTAGAATAGAGGATTGGTGCGGGAAGGTAAAGAGAGAAGATTACGTTCAAGGGTGTAAAGTTAAAAGCCGGCGGACTCATGGCCCGCCCGATGAAAATCCGCGCGCTGTTGCTCGCCCCACGCTTGCCAATCAAAGCCGTCGAAATCGATCAGCATCGCAAGGGGGATAAAGGTATCGAGCTCGGCGCTGTCAAGACCGCAGAGCTCCTTGGCAAAGGCGCGCAATAAGATAAACTCTTCAGTAAAGAGTTGCTGGAAGTCATGGCGCAGTTTGTCGATCTCCAGCGGGTTGAGGCCGATAAAGTTGCGGGAGCACCACTCCCCGAGAAAGATCTCACCGCTGAGATCGATCTGCGGCAGGCCGTGCAATCGGCAGGTCATCGGGCGATAGGCATAAACGAGGCAGCGGCCGGCGGGATCAAGGAGAGGGCAGGGGGTGAGATCATTCTCGGGCATCTCGGTCCAGAGGCTGTCGTCCATGTGGTTGAGGAGGTAGGGAGGGGAAAAACCGGGCCAGCGTTCCTGCAAATCCACCAAGCGGGTTTCGGCCTTGGCCACCACCCCGGCGCGAATAACGGCGGGGAGTTGATCGAAGCCGGCCCGCAACAGGCAAGCATCAAGGAGGGAGATATCGAAGAGGCCGCGGCAGCAGCCGCTGCAACCGTCGGCGCAGACTATGGCGTTCGGCATTTCGCCCTGTTGGGCGGCAAACCATTGGTCAAGGGAGGTGAGGAGAGCGCGATAGCGCCGGAGAAGTTCGTGCATGGTCGCCATTGTCGCAGAATCGCAGCGGCAGTGCAATCCGGCGCAAAGAGGGAGCGGAAGCGCTTGACTTGTCGATTGGGGCAAAGTAAAACATTGTCACAGCAGAAGGAATGTGCCGAATCAATAAAAGGTGAGCTTATGGATTGTTTTCGTGAAGAAGTCCGGGAGTTACAGATCGGCTTTAAAATCCGCCGGATCCGCCAGGAACGGCGGATGACGCTGCAGGCTCTTGCCGATGCCACCGGCCTCTCCAAGCCGCTCCTTTCCCAGATCGAAAATGAGCAGGTGATTCCGCCGCTGGCGACTTTGCTGCGCATCGCCAAGGCCTTTCGCGTGCCGCTGCAATCCTTCTTTCAGGAAGAGGGGAGTTCGGCCCGCTGTGTTCTGACCAAAGCCGGGGAGAGCCGCAAAATGTTACGTCGCCCGGTCGATGGTGAGCATCCTATCCTTTATACGTATCACTCCCTCGCCTACGGCAAGAAGAATCGCAGTCTCGAACCGTTTCTCGTCGAATTCGATCTGGGTGAATGGCGGGATGAAATGATGGTCAGCCATGAAGGGGAGGAATTTGTCTTTCTTCTCGACGGTGAAATCGACCTGCACTATGCCGACCAGATTTATGCCATGAGTGCCGGCGATTCGGCTTATTACGATTCAACGGAACCCCATGCCTTTATCGCCAAGGGGACGGTGCGGCCGCGCGCGGTGGCGGTAATTTTTTCGCGGAATTGACAAAAAAATATTTCAGTAAAGGAGTGCGACGATGAAGAAGATCGGTGTCATCCTCTCAGGCTGCGGCGTTTATGACGGCAGCGAAATTCACGAAGCAGTCATCACTCTACTCGCCATCGATCGGGCCGGGGCAGAAGCGGTGTGCATGGCGCCGAATGTGGCGCAGCTGCATGTCGTCAACCATCTCAGCGGGGAAGTCGAAGCTGGCGTGAGTCGCAATGTCCTGGTCGAAGCGGCGCGTATTGCTCGCGGCAAGATTCGCGATCTCAGTACGGTCAGTGCCACTGATCTCGATGCGGTGATCCTCCCCGGCGGTTTCGGTGCGGCGAAGAATCTTTCGACCTTTGCTCTGAGTGGGGCCGATTGCTCCCTCAATAGCGAGGTCGATCGTTTGCTCAAGGAGATGTTTGCCGCCAGGAAACCGATCGGCGCCATCTGTATCGCTCCGGCGGTCCTGGCCCGCGCCCTCGGTAAGGTCGCCCCGATTACCGTGACCATTGGCAACGATATCGGGACCGCGGCGGCGATCAAGGCGACCGGGGCGCAGCATGAGACCTGTCCGGTGCGGGAATTCGTCATCGATCGCGAGCACAAGATCGTCAGTACGCCGGCCTATATGCTTGCCGGTCGGATCAGTGAAGCCGCCGACGGCATTGAGAAGACCGTGCGGGCGGTGATCTCTCTTCTCTGATTTCTCCTTGCGTCCTAGTGCAGATCTGTTAGTCTTTTTCGCGTTAACCCTCAACCTAAGGAGCGAACTATGAAGAGTTATCGTTGTGTGATCTGTGACTACATCTACGACCCTGTCATCGGTGACCGGGACAATGGCGTTGCTGCCGGCACCCCTTTTGAAGATATCCCTGACGATTGGGTCTGCCCGATCTGCGGGGCAGACAAAAGCAACTTTGAAGAGGTCTGATGGTTGTGGTAAAAAGGAGTGTTTGCGGTTGACAGCAAACGCTCCTTTCCGCTAGTTTGAACATCCCTTACTCAGAAGGTCTATCCATGTGCAGCGATCACGGCCCCTTCCTGCTCGTACAGGGAGAACAAGAAGAGTCTCTGGCTGAAATCAGTTCGATTCTGGTCCTTGCCGACGGACTGAAACTTGTCGATGTTTATGGCAGGAGTCGCACTGTCAGGGGGGCGATCCGGGAGATAAATATCCTCGAACACCGGGTCATCATCGACTGATATTTTCATTGTAGCAACCGCTAGGGGAGTGCAACGGCACTGAGAGTTCCATTTGACGATGGAACGACCCTTCGAACCTGATCCGGGTGATACCGGCGTAGGGAAGCGGCAGGACGGACCGATAACGGACCGCCGTGCCTTCCCGGTACGGCGGTTTTTTCATGCGCGCACGCGCGACAGAAGAAATATGACGATTTCCGGCCTTTACCTGATCACTGACGATAATCGCGATGGCGCCCTGCTCGGCCGGATAACGGCGGCGCTGCGCGGCGGCGTCCGTATTCTCCAGTACCGGGATAAGCACGCCACGCCGACCGAGCAGGGGGCGATGGCGATGCGCCTCGTTGCCCTCTGTCATCAAGCCGGAGCGATCCTGATCATTAACGACGATGTACAGCTCGCCCGCGACTGCAACGCTGACGGTGTTCATCTCGGTCAGAAGGACGGCGAAGTTGCCGCCGCCCGCGCTCTTCTCGGTCCGGAAAAATTGATCGGTGTCTCGACCCGCACCGTGGCCGAGGCGCAACGTGCAGCCGCGGCCGGCGCCGATTATATCGGTCTCGGCAGTCTTTATCCGACCACGACCAAGGGTGACGCCGTCGTCATCGGCCTCGATGGATTGCGGGCGGTGCGGGCCGCGGTGGCTCTGCCGATCGTCGCCATCGGCGGCATTGCTCGCGACAATGCCGGCGCGGTGATTGCCGCCGGCGCCGACTGCGTCGCGGTGGTCTCGGCGGTGATGGGCACGCCCCGTCCTGAAGTGGCCGCCAAAGAGCTGAACCTCCTCTTTAACCGTCTGCTCCCCAGGCCGCAAGGGCGGGTGCTGACGATTGCCGGCTCCGATTCCGGGGGCGGCGCCGGTATTCAGGCCGATCTCAAGACCATCACCCTCCTCGGCAGTTACGGGATGAGTGCCATTACCGCTTTGACCGCCCAGAATACTTGCGGCGTCAGCGCCATTCACGCCGTGCCGCCGGAGTTTGTCGACGCGCAACTCGAAGCGGTCCTCAGCGATATCGGCGCCGATACGGTCAAGACCGGTATGCTCCTCAACGCCGGGATTATCGCCGTCGTTGCGGCGGCGATCCAGCGTCACAGCCTTCTTGCGGTGGTCGATCCGGTAATGATTGCTAAAGGGGGGGCTGCCTTGTTGCAGGACGAAGCGATTGCGACGCTGCGTCACGAGTTGATCCCGCAGGCCTATCTCCTTACCCCTAATCTCCCCGAGGCCGAGGCTCTCACCGGATTGACGATCAGCAACGAAGCGGAGATGAGCCATGCCGCCAGGGCGTTGCAAGGATTCGGGGCTGCCAACGTTCTCCTCAAGGGCGGGCACCTGGCCGGTGACGAGGCGGTCGATCTCCTCCTTTGCGGCGACCAGTTGCACCGATTTGTCACTCCGCGCATCGTCACCACCAACACCCACGGCACCGGTTGCACCTTTGCCGCGGCCATTGCGACTTTCCTTGCCCAGGGCTGGCCGTTGCCGGAAGCGGTCGGCCGCGCCAAGACGTTTCTGCAGGCCGCCATCGCCAGTGCTCTGCCGCTGGGAAGTGGGCACGGCCCGGTCAATCACTGGCAGGGAGCAAAGGCAGTGACGCGTGACTTGTAACGCGTGACAGGCCGCAATTAAAATATTATATTTTACCAGCATTTGTCACCGGTCACGCGTCACGCGTCACCGCTTTACCCGCGAGGTTCCCATGACCACACTTGAAGCCGCCCGTTCGGGCCTGATTACTGATCTCATGCAACAAGCTGCTGTTGTCGAAGGGATCGATCCGGAGCTCCTGCGCCAGCGCATCGCCGACGGCACCGCCATCATCTGCCACAACAACCGCCGCCCCAACGGCATCCCTCTGGCGGTCGGCCTCGGGCTGCGCACTAAGGTCAACGCCAATATCGGCACCAGCCGCGACGATACCAGTATCGACAAGGAGCTGGAAAAGGCGCGGGTGGCGGTGGCCGCCGGCGCCGACGCGATCATGGACCTCTCCACCGGCGGCCCGGTCGACGAGATCCGTCGCGCCATCATCGCCGAGACCGATGCCTGCATCGGCACCGTCCCCCTGTATCAGGCCGCACTCGACGCCATCAACCGCCAGAAGAAGGCGATCGTCGACATGACCGTCGAGGATATCTTTGCCGGGATCATCAAACATCTCGATGACGGCGTCGACTTTATCACCGTCCACTGCGGCGTCACCCGCGCCACCGTCGAACGGATGGATCGCGAAGGCAGGATTATGGATGTCGTTTCGCGCGGCGGCTCCTTCACTGTCGAGTGGATGGCGCACAACAATGCCGAAAATCCTCTTTTCGAGCATTACGATCGCCTCCTTGAGATCGTCAAACCTTACGATGCCGTCCTCTCCCTCGGTGACGGTTTCCGCCCCGGCTGTCTCGCCGATGCCACCGACCGCGCCCAGATTCACGAACTCATCCTCCTCGGCGAACTCACCCAGCGCGCCTGGGATGCCGGCATCCAGGTGATGATCGAAGGGCCGGGGCATGTCCCCCTGCATCAGATTACCGCCAACATCCAGCTGCAGAAACGCCTTTGTCACGGCGCCCCTTTTTATGTCCTCGGCCCCCTGGTGACGGATATCGCGCCGGGCTACGATCACATCACTTCCGCCATCGGCGGGACGGTCGCCGCCGCTGCCGGCGCCGACTTCCTTTGTTACGTCACCGCCAGCGAGCATTTGCGTTTGCCGACGGTGGAGGATGTCCACGAAGGGGTCATTGCCTGCCGGATTGCCGCCCATGCCGGCGATATCGTCAAGGGGGTCAAGGGGGCGATGGAGAAGGATATCGCCATGGCCCGCTGTCGCAAGGCTCTCGATTGGGAAGGGCAATTCGCCCTCGCTCTCGATCCGGCCAAGGCGCGGCGCCTGCGCGCCGAATCGGGGGTCGATGAAGAACACGGCGCCTGCACCATGTGCGGCGAGTTCTGCGCCTACAAAGTGATGAACGAGCGCCGGGAAAAACAGAACGCCAGCCACTGAGGATAAATTATGAGCAAAGATCTTTACGTTAAAAACCTGTCGCAGCAAACGACGGAAGAGGATATCCGCAACCTCTTCGCCGTAGCCGGCAAGGTGACTTACATCCACATGGTCGTCGATCCCAAGACCGAGCAGTTTCTCGGTTGCGCTTATGTGAAGATGTCGAGCGAGGCGGAAGCCAAAGATGCCATCAACGCCCTCAACGAAGCGCGCTATATGAATTCGTATATTTCGGTCGATGTCGCTTTACCGCGCACCCCGGCGGGGAGTGTTCGTCCAGCGCCGCCCAAGAAAGCCGCCCGGCCGGCAACCGCAGTTGCGACCCAGAAAAAGCGCGACAAAGCGATCGCCAAGGGCGACTGGACGGCTCCAGCGCCGGGCAGGAAGGCGACACCCCGCCGCAAGGAAGGGGAGGGGGAAAGAAGCAGCACCCCGGACTGGACTGCCGCGCCGACCGGGAGCACGCCGACGCAGCGCCGCAAGAGCAGCGCTCCCCCCCGGAGTGGTTCGCCGCGAAAAGGGCCGGGTACGAAACGGGACAAGTAAAGCAGGAAATGAGGAGGAAGGGATGAAACGTTCAACGTTCTGTTTGTTACTCTTCCTCCTCGCCGCTTTGGGCGTCCCATCGCCGGGGGAATCCCGTCTCGATCCCCGCTTGAACTGGTCGACCCTGGAGACCCCGCACTTTTCCATCCTCTTTCACGACGGCGGGGACGTGATCGCCGCCCGCGCTGCAACGATCGCCGAAGAGGTCCATCAGTTACTGTCGCCTGATCTGCTCTGGCAACCGGCGGAAAAGACCCGCCTGATCCTCGCCGACGTCAGTGATGCGGCCAACGGTTTGGCCACCCCCTTCCCTTTTAATCGCATCATTATCTATCTTCGTTCCCCCCTGGAAGAACCATTTTCGATCACCGACAATGAGGATTGGCTGCGCATTGTCATCATCCACGAATATGCCCATATTCTCCATCTTGACAATGTCCAGCAGGGCCCGGCGATTTTACGCCGGATTTTCGGTCGCCTCTACTTCCCGAATCTCTTCCAGCCGAACTGGCTGATCGAAGGGCTGGCGACCTACGAGGAGACTGCTCTGAGCCAGGGCGGTCGCGGGCGCTCCAGTTATACGGAGATGCTGCTGCGCACCGCGGTGCTGACCGGGACTTTCCCCGATCTTGCCCAGGGGGCAACGTCTCCCGACAGCTGGCCGGGAGGTGAACTTCCCTACCTCTACGGAGTAAAGTTTTATCAATATCTCGTCGCCAAGTATGGCCCGACCCTCCCCGGTGCGCTCAGCCAGCGCTACGCCGGGCGCTCCCTTCCCTTTATGGTCGATTCGACTGCTCGCGCCGTCTTTGGCTCTACTTTCAAGGCAGAGTGGCTCCACTGGCAGCAACAGTTGCAGCGCGAATATGAAGCCAAAGCGCTGGAGCTCACGGCCCTTGGTCTGACCGAAATAACCACCTTGAGCAGTGACGGTGGCTATACCCTCTTTCCCTCCCTGGCCCCGGCTGGCGACCGCATCGCCTATAGCAACCGTACGGCCGACCGCTCCTCCTCGCTGATACTGGCAGGGGCGGATGGGAGCCATTCCCGGCCGCTGCTGCGGCGGGCGGTGACGCCGGAAAGTGCCGCCATTGCCTGGCTGCCGGATGGCTCGGGACTGATCTACGCCAAGCTCGAAAGGGATCGTTACGACAATCTCTATAGCGACCTGTACCGCTACGACCTCTCCTCCGGAGCAGAGACCCGCCTGACGCACGGCTTGCGGACCGGCAGCCCTGATCTCTCTGCGGTCGGTCATGAAATCCTGTGCACGGTGGCCCATTCTCAGGGTAATCGATTGACCGTGGTCACTCTGGACGGCCAGGTTAAGCGTTATCTTTCCCCGGAAGGCGACCCGCGCCTCTTTGCCACCCCGCGCTGGTCGCCGGACGGGAACAAAATCGCCGTTGCGGTCAAGGAGCCGGACGGGCGTTTTCTCCTCCAGCTTCTTGATCCGGACGGAGCCCTTCTTGCCACCCTCCCGGAGGGCGGGGCGATCAATGCCAGTCCGGCCTGGAGCCGCGACGGGGAGTTCCTCTTCTTTACCTCCGACCGCGGCGGAATTTTCAATATTCACGCATATCGACTGGCTGGCGGCGCTCTCTTCCAGGTGACCAACCTCCTTGGCGGCGCCTTTTCACCGCAAGCGAGCCCGGATGGGCAGAGCCTCCTCTTTGTCAACTACGGGCCCGCCGGTTTTGATCTCGCTCGCCTCCCTCTGCGCCCGGAAGAGTGGCAATCGCTCCTCCCTGAAACAGAGGCATCCTCGATGGTTGCTTCGGAGTCGGAAAGTTCAAGCGCGCCGGCGCATCCGGTCCGCCCTTACTCCCCCTGGAGCGACCTGCGTCCGCGCTATTGGCTCCCCTGGTTCGGCGTCGATGAGCTCGGCACCCAGCTCGGACTTTATACCTCCGGAAACGACGCCGTCGATCGTCACAGCTGGGCGGCTGCCGCCACCTACGGGCTGAAGACGCATCGTCCTGCTTACAGCCTCCTTTACCGTTATGAGGGCTGGACGCCGACGCTGCAACTCCTTGCGCGCGATGAGGCGATTGCTTATGCCGATTTCTTCACTTTTTCCACCGGGGCAAAAGAGAGCTACTGGGAGCGCCGCCGTTCCCTCGGCCTCGATCTGATCTTCCCCGGCGCCGGTCTTTGGTCGCGCCAGGAACTGAGCACGGGGCTGCACTATCAGGACTTTGCCGCCGCAGCAGATCCTCCCTCCAGCTTTATTCCCCCGGAAGAAGGGCAGTTGGCGAGTCTTCGTTTTGCCTACTCCTTTACCAATAGCGTCCGTCCGCCCAAGGCGATCAGTCCCGAGGAGGGCCGGGCGTTGACTGTGGCAGCAGAGATCAGTGCGGCCGGCCTGGGGAGCGACTTTTCCCGGCGCAAATACACCTTGGACTGGCACGAGTTCACGATTTTGCCCTGGGGCGCGCATCAGGTTCTCGCCACCCGCCTCTTCGGCGGCCTGGCGCAAGGCGACCTTCTCGCGCAGCGCGCCTTTCAGGTCGGAGGCGACAGTCCTGGCGATCTTCTCCTCGGGCTGGATAATGAGAATCTGTCTTTGCGCGGCTATCCGCTCAATGCGCTACGCGGGCAGCGGGTCCTGTTGGCGGGCGCCGAGTATCGCCTCCCTCTCCTGAACCTGGAGCAGGGGATCGGCAACGGCCCCCTCTATTTTCGGCGCTTGCATGGGGCGATCTTTGTTGAAGGGGCCGATGTTTACGACGAGGGTGGCGTGACGATCAACGACTTTCGCACTGCGGCCGGCGCAGAGCTGCGCTGTGATCTTGATCTTGGTTACCGGTTGCCGCTGACCCTGCGGCTGGTTGTTGCCAAAGGTTTTGATCAAGGGGGGGAGGGGCAGGGCTATCTCACGCTGTGGCTGCGCTTTTGAGGGGGAGAAGATCAGAAAGGAACTTGAACTCCAAGCTTGAAGCATTTACCCTCACTCCCGGGTTCAATGTCGACCCCAAAAGGGCGAACGAGCTCGTCGACTTGATCTGAGGGGAGGGTGTAGCCGAGATTGAATTTTACCGTGCCGAGATTGATATCGACCCCCGCCGTGACTTCCGTTCGCTCCAGAGGCCCGACATCATCGGCGGCAATGGCCGGCCGCTCCAGAGGAGACTGAAGGCTTGGCACCTGTCCGGTGTCGATAAATGGGGTGATCGCCCCCGCGGATTTTTCCTTTGTCACCATCCCTTTCTGACACGGCAGGGGGGCAAGGAAGGCGGGGGGATCGACCATGGCAATAACCAGTCTCGGCTGGAAGTCCTGCTGGCCCGATGGTATCAGCACCGGGTCGTAAGCAAAGACCGGAGGGATCAAGGTGCCAAGACAAAGGACGAGGATCATACCGATTCTGCACAAAAGATTCTTTTTAGGTGACAAATGTTGCATAACGAACACACCCTCTGCGCCTTGCGCGGAACATCACCAGGTATTTCCCGTGAGATTCCGCTTACCCAATTTAAATATTATAACTCTTACTCTCTTTTGAAGCACGAAGCGTTCCATTTTTCCGGT
Organism: Deltaproteobacteria bacterium HGW-Deltaproteobacteria-4; assembly: GCA_002841765.1. Taxonomy (NCBI): domain Bacteria; class Deltaproteobacteria; species Deltaproteobacteria bacterium HGW-Deltaproteobacteria-4. Next base: position 14,639 of record PHAV01000017.1, read on the forward strand.
TTTCCCTTGACTTTTCAGGGAATTTTGCTAAGTTGTGAGGCTTGTTTTTGCCCAAAGACTGACGGACTGGAGTAAACCATGGACTATAAAGAGACGCTCAATCTGCCGAATACCGACTTCCCGATGCGCGCCAATCTCCCGCAGCGTGAGCCTGAACTCCTCAAGAAATGGGAAGGGATGGGGTTATACCGTCAGATCGAAGTCGTCGGACAGAATCGCCCGTCCTTTATCCTCCACGATGGCCCTCCTTATGCCAACGGTCATACCCATATCGGCCATGCCCTCAACAAGATTCTCAAGGATGTCGTCATCAAGAGCCGGCGCATGAGCGGTTTTTATGCTCCGTACGTTCCGGGCTGGGATTGCCATGGTCTGCCGATCGAACTGATGGTCGACAAGCAGCTCGGCAACAAAAAGCGGGAGATGACCAAGGGGGAGATCCGCAAGGCCTGCCGCGCTTATGCCGCCGACTGGGTTGAGATCCAGCGCCGGGAATTCGAACGTCTCGGTGTATTTGGCGAGTGGGAGAATCCCTACCTGACCATGAGCGAAGGCTACGAAGCCGCCACTGCCCGTGAATTGGCGAGATTTGCTGAGCGAGGCGGTCTTTTCAAGGGGAAGAAGCCGGTGCACTGGTGCTCTTCCTGCGTCACTGCCCTCGCCGAAGCCGAAGTCGAATACGCTGATCACACCTCCTATTCGATCTACGTCAAATTCCCCTTTAACGGATCGTTGCCAGCGGAGCTTGCCGCTTTTAGCGACAAGGCCCTTGCCTTCGTCATCTGGACGACGACCCCCTGGACCATCCCCGCCAACCTCGGAATCTGCCTTAATCCCGACCTCCCTTACGCCATGGTTGAAGTCGGTGGTGAGTATCTGGTGATTGCCGAAGGCCTGGTTGAAGAGGTCGCCAAGGTTCTTGGCTGGGAAGAATACCGGATCGCCACGACTTTCGACGCGGCCCTCTTTGAAAAGCAGACTTGCCGTCACCCCCTGTATGATCGCCCGTCGCTGATCGTCCTTGGGCAACATGTCACCCTTGAAGCCGGCACCGGCTGTGTCCACACCGCCCCCGGCCACGGCCACGACGACTATCTCACCGCTCTGCGTTACGGTCTGGAGATCTATAATCCCGTCGATGATTACGGCAAGTACCGTCCTGATGTCGAGCTCTTTGCCGGACTCAAGGTCAATGAGGCGCATACCCTGGTCAGCGAGAAGCTCGATGCCGCCGGCGCTCTTCTTAGGATGGGCAAGATCAGTCACAGCTATCCGCACTGCTGGCGCTGCAAAAAGCCGGTGATCTTCCGCGCCACCGAGCAGTGGTTCATCTCCATGGAGGCGAACAGTCTACGCGATCAGGCCTTGAAGGCGATCAACGATGTCGAGTGGATTCCGCGCTGGGGCAAGGAACGCATCTTCGGCATGATCGAAAACCGTCCTGACTGGTGCGTCAGTCGCCAGCGCAGCTGGGGAGTGCCGATCACCGTCTTTTACTGTGCTGCTTGCGGCGAAGCTCTTGCCGACGGCAAGACCATGCATCATGTCGCCGATCTCTTTGAACAGGGCGGCAGCGACCTGTGGTACGAAAAGGAGGTCGAAGAGCTTCTGCCGATCGGGACGCTCTGTGGCCAGTGCGGTCATGCCAAGTTTACCCGCGAAAGTGACATCCTCGATGTCTGGTTCGATTCCGGCGTTTCGCATGCTGCCGTCCTCGAGCGGCGCGGCAACCTTGGCGCCCCCGCCGACCTTTACCTTGAAGGCTCGGATCAGCATCGTGGCTGGTTCCATTCCAGCCTGTTGGCCGCTGTCGGTACCCGCGGCATCGCTCCCTACAAGGCGGTCCTCACCCACGGTTTTGTCGTTGACGGAGCCGGCAAGAAGATGTCGAAATCGCAGGGGAATGTCGTCGCCCCGGATGAAGTGATCAAGAAGTACGGCGCCGAGATCCTCCGCCTCTGGGTGGCGGCGCAGGATTATCGCGATGACATCCGGATCAGCAACGAAATCCTTGAGCGTCTTGCTGATGCCTATCGCCGCATCCGCAATACCGCCCGCTATATCCTCGGCAATCTTCACGACTTCAATCCGGAATCGGATTGGGTGAGCGATGGCGATCTCCTTGAGATCGACCGCTGGGCCCTCTCCAAACTCGAAGGGCTGATCCAGCGGGTGGAGCGTTGTTACCAGGAGTATGAGTTCCACGTCCTGTACCACGCCGTCCACAACTTCTGCAGCGTCGAGCTCTCATCTTTCTATCTCGACGTACTCAAGGATCGTCTTTACACCGCCAAGGCGGGGAGTCTGGCACGGCGCAGTGCCCAGACCGCCATGTACCGGATCCTCGATGCGCTCACCCGCTTGATCGCGCCGGTCCTCTCCTTTACCGCCGATGAAATCTGGTGGTGCCTCCCCGGGACACGGGAAGACAGTGTCCATCTCGCCACCTTCCCGAAGATTGAGACCAGTCTCCTCGACGCTGCCCTCGAAGCCCGCTACGAGCAGATCCTCATGGTCCGCTCCGATGTCTCCAAGGTTCTCGAAGTCGCCCGCATCGCCAAGACTATCGGCCACTCCCTCGATGCCCGCGTCACCATCTATGCCCCGGCCGGCCCTTGGCGCGACCTTTTGGCTGCTTATTGCGACGAGCTTGCCACCCTCTTCATCGTTTCTCAGGTCGCACTGGCGGAGATCGCGCCGAGCGGCGGCGTGGCCGGCGAAGAGCTCAAGGAGTTGGTGATCCACGTCGAAAAGGCAGCGGGCGACAAATGCGAACGCTGCTGGAACTACTCGACCAGCGTCGGCGTCAGCTCCGCCCACCCCGCTTTGTGTCCGCGCTGCGAAGCTGTTATTGGTTGATTTGAACCGACCACCCCCGCCCCTCCTTAAAAAAGGAGGGGAGCTAAAAGCTTAAAGCTTGAGTCCCCCTCCTTTTTTAAGGAGGGGTTAGGGGTGGTAAGGTGTCAGCTTGAAAAACTTTTTAAAATTTCCCCTGCAACCCCCCAAGGAAAATATTGTGCCCTTTCGTACCCGTCTCCTCCTCATCGTCGCGCCGCTGCTCCTGGTCCTTGATCAGCTCAGCAAGATCTATATCGACCGCAACTTTTTTCTCGGCGAATCGGTCACCGTCTTTGAGAACTTTTTTCACATTACCTATATCCGCAACAAGGGTGCAGCCTTCGGCATCCTCGCCGGCAGTCCCTGGCGCGTCCCCTTCTTTGTCACTGTCGGCGTGATCGCTTGCGTCGGCCTCCTTTGGTACCTCTACGCCACGCGCGCAGATCAGAAACTTTTACAGATTGCGCTGGTGCTGATCTTCGCTGGTGCCATCGGCAACATTATTGACCGGGTGCGCCTTGCCGAAGTCATCGACTTCCTTGACGTCCACTGGTATCAGTACCACTGGCCCGCCTTCAATGTTGCCGACTCGGCAATTACCGTCGGCGTCGGGCTGATGATCCTCGACCTCTGGTTTGAAGAGCGGCGGAATAAGAAGGCTAAACGAGCGGAGTAATTCTCCACCATGGATACCTTCTCCCTCCCAGCTCACCTCTCGCGCCGTCGCTGGTCCCTCTTTGCCTTCCTTGCTCTCATCTACATGCTCGTCTACTTCTACCGGGTCTCGCTGGCGGTGATCGCCGGTGATGTCAGCCACGACCTGCAGCTCACCCCTGAAGAACTCGGCACGCTGGCCGGCATCCTCTTCTATGTTTACGCCTTTGCCCAACTTCCCCTCGGCCCCCTGATCGATCGCTTTGGCGGCCGCCTGGTGATCAGCGGCTGTGGCCTCCTCACCACCGCCGGCGGCCTCCTCTTCAGTCAAGCGCAGAGTTATGGCAGCGCTATGGCGGCACGCATGCTCATCGGCGTCGGCACCGCTTCGGTCCTGATGGCAACCTTTGCCATCTTCAGCCGCTGGTACAGCCGTCAGGAGTTCGGCCGCGCATCGAGTCTGATGATCGCCTTCGGCAACCTCGGCAACCTCTGCGGCACCGCTCCCCTCGCCCTCGGGGTTGCGGCAATCGGCTGGCGCGCCTCCTTCCTCACCATTGCCGTGATCCAGGGGCTCGCCACCCTCCTGATCTTCAGCATGGTCCGTGACCGTCCGCCCACAGCTACCAGCGCCGCAGCCGTGGAGATAGCGCGGCCGATCGGCATCTTCGCTGCTTGGAGGATGATCTTCAGCAGCGGCAGCTTCTGGCTTTTGGGGATTCTCTGCTTCTTCTGGTATGGAAACTATCTCGCCGTGCAGGGATTGTGGGGCGGGCCGTATCTGCGGCAGGTCATGCAGCTCAGCCGCACTCAGAGCGGGCAGATGCTGATGTGTATTTCGGTCGGTTTTGTTGTCGGCAGTTACTTCAGTGATCTCTGCGTCCGCCGCCTCTTTGCCGGCTCGCAGAAGCGGATGCTCATCGTCGGCTCATCTCTTCTCGCCCTGCTCATGACCGCTTTTCTCGGCTGGGGGGATGGACTTCCTCCCTTCCTCCTCGGACTCACGCTTTTCCTGATAGGGATTACCGTCTCCAGCGGTGTCCTCATCTATCCGATCATCCGCGCCAGCTTCCCGGTGAGTATCGTCGGCACCGCCATGACCTCGCTCAACTTTTTCGTCCTCCTCGGCGCCGCCGTCACCCAGCAGCTCATGGGGATTATTATCGGTGCGCAGACCCCGGCCGGAGGAATCTCGCCGCCAGCGGCCTACCACAGCGCCTTCCTCCTGCCGATCATCGGCCTCGTTGTCGCCATCGCTCTTTACACCTTCGCCCGCGACACCTCGAAAGAGCACGGATGATTTGGTGCTGAAGTACCTCTTGGGGATGTTTGTAAAACCGTTGGGTCCCGGTCCGACAGCCTAGTTTCCCTAGGAAGAGGCATCGGGTTAGCCCGCAGGGAGTAACCAGGCGCATGCACGCATTCGACCAATGTCGGGTTACGCTGCACTAACCCGATCTGCGAAGCTGTCGTGCTAATGGACCTTGATAAAGGCATCGAGCTCGGCATGCCATTGGTCAGGCTCGAAGGTGCCGGGATCGGTCTCTTCGCCGAATAACAGGTCGACCAGGTAGCGAGGCTTTCTGCCGCCGATGTGCATCGCCTTGATGCAGGAGACACAATAGACGACCACGTCGGTGGCGGGCATTTCGCCGGCACGTCTTTGCATCTGCTCCTTGACCTTTTCGACGGGCATTTTGCCGTAAAAGCTGTCACCGCAACAGCTTCCCTGCGGACCGGTCTTTTCCGGTTCGACCAGATCAACATTCATCTTTCGCAGCAGGGTTCGAATCGCCTGATGCACTCGCACCTGGTCGCGGGTGGGGCAGGCATCAAGGATCGTCATCTTGCGCTGGCGATAATCCGGAAAAGGGAAAGTTTCGCTGCTAGCCAGAATTTCCCAGAAAGAGACGGTCGTAATGCCCTCGTAAAGTTCCCGGTAACGCCGGTCACAGCCAGCGCAGGTGTTGATTACCCGGGAACCCATCGCCAACTGCGGCTCATGGTGACAACAAATGGTATACTCCTCGAAGCTGGGGAATTCCTTTCTCAAGAAATCCATCATTTTTTCCGCCAGCTGCGGTTTGTAGATAGAGAGGGCGCAACCCGGCGCAAACACATGATTCATCAAAAGACTCCTGTTAAAGTTATTGCAGCAGCTTCGAGGCCGTCACCAGTTCAAATCCGCGCTGCGGGGACACTTTTTTTATTTCTGCGTTTTGCTATGGACCGGACAGGGACTGGCAGTATTACCGTGTCTGCAACGGAATCGCTCAAAAAGATGAGGCAAAGAGCTTCAGGGGGTTTCGTATTTATAGCCGACGCCATAGATAGAGTGGATCAACTCTAAATCAGGGACGATGCAAGCGATTTTTTTTCGCAGATTTTTGATGTGACTGTCGATCGTCCGGTCACAGATGATGCGCTGATCGAGGTAAAGTCGATCCATCAGTTGATCGCGGGAATAGATTCTCCCCGGCTTGGCGGTGAGAATGCTCAGCAGTTGAAACTCGACGGCGGTGAGTTCAAGTCGTTGTCCGTGCAACGTCGCCAGATATCTCTCCTCATCAAGGAGCAGATGTTCACCCCCCTGCGGTGAGGGATGGGAACCGCGGCGTAGAACAGCCTTGACTCGTGCCACCACTTCCTTGGGACTGAAGGGTTTACAGATGTAATCGTCGGCACCTGATTCAAGGCCAATGAGTCGATCGATCTCTTCGACGCGAGCTGTCACCATGATGATCGGTACGTTGGAGAAAGTTCGAATCTCTTTGCAAATATCCAGACCATCCCGGCCGGGGAGCATGAGATCGAGAAGGATAAGATCGGGTCCGTTCTCCCTGACCCAGGGAATCACCTTCCTGCCATCCTCCAGCCAGGCACTTTCATAGCCGGCTTGTACGAGATAATCACGGTGCGTTTCTGCCAACCTCTTTTCATCTTCAACGATCAGAATCGTCAACTTCATTTTACTCTCTCCTCATGAACGCAGGGGGAACTCAATCTTGATATCGAGACCGCCAAGGGAAGAGATGTTCGCATCGATCTTTCCGTGATGGGCCTCAACGATATTTTTACAGATCGCCAGGCCGAGTCCTGCACCGCCCTTGGTGCGATTGCGTGACTCCTCGCCCCGGTACAAGCGATCGAATAACTTCGGCAGTTGTGACGGGCTGACGCTCGGCGCTGAATCTTCAAAGTGGAAGAAGACAGAAGACTTATTGACGAGCATATGGATTTCCAGCAAACCCGGTGTGTCGGTGTAGCGCAGGCTGTTCTCCAATAAATTAGTGAAGAGTTGCTGCAATCGGTCGGGATCGGCCAGGACTGAAATGGCGAGGTTCGCCGGCAGGTCGACCGTGAGTCTGATTTTGTTCTGGGACAGACGTTGCTCAAAGAGTTCGATGGACCCCTTTAATATGCTGACGGGATCGACCATGACTTTTTTATAAGTAAGCGCCCCGATATCGGACATGGAGAGCTCGTAAAGGTCGTCGACCAACCGTCTCAGGTGCACGGTCTCTTCATGCAAGATCGCCAGGTTTTGTGGGCTGGGATGGCGGATTCCGTCCTGTAGTGCTTCGATATCGCTGTACAGGACCGCCAGCGGGGTGCGTAATTCATGGGAGATATCGGCCACCCATTGCTGCCGTGCTTTTTCGTTCTCTTCCAGCGTCATGGCCAGGTTGTTGAAATCGCAGGATAGCTGACCAAGTTCGTCGTTAGTCATGACCGAGATACGGGTCTTGAACTGCCCGGCTATTAGCTTGCTTGTCCCCCCGGTGAGTTCCTTGATCGGGCGCAACAGGTGAATAGTCATCGGATAAGAAAGGAGCAACGATAGCACTGCCATTGCCATTGCCATCAGCGCAAAGGATTCGCTCTGTTGTTCAAGAAAGAGGAGATCGCCCTCCCCCGAGAGCTTCTCCGCCGGGATCAGTCCCAGGTAACCAATGGTCAAAGATTGATAAATGACCGGTTTCAGCTTGAGGTCGGGCTCGAATACTGCATCATGCGGCCCCCCAATGACCCTCTCTTTGTTGACGTCGAAGAGGACGAGCCTCGGACCAATGCCCTTTAAATTCCCGGGAGGAGGTTGTGGTCCGCCCAAACGGTTATGCCCCCCCCCTTGTTCCGGATGTCTCCCCATTGATGGCAAAGAGAAGATGTCACGATGGAGTTGCAGCCAGAGCCTCTTGTCTTCTATCAAAAACTGCCAACTGCCATGCTCGGCGTAGCCTTTCGCCAGTCGTTCATCGAGTTGGTCCAGTTGTTCTAATTGCGCCAATTCCTGTCTGTTAACGTAGTGGAGGAACCCACGATCAAAACTTATTTGGATAAACCAGAACATGCCGGCGGCGACCACGGTACTGGTCAGTAGCAGGGTGAAAAATAGTTTGTGCTTAATTTTAATCTTCACAGTGGCCTCTTAAGAAAATCAAATTTTTGAATACAGAAAAATAAATCAGCTGAGAGTTTCTCCTCCTCTTGGCAGCAGTGACAGCATAGAGCGCAAATGTGGAGGAAATATGAAGGGTTTGATTTCTCCCGTTGTATTTTGGATCGTCCGGATCAGGCTCATTCTCGCATCATATAATATCTTAGTATTGCAATAAATTGTGAACTCTAGATCTTCTTCTGAAGAGGAAAAATAAAAAAGATCTCCTCCATAATCTCTCCACATTTCTCCCTTACAGTTCACCTTAACCTTCAGGAAGACTCGTAGATGCAGGAAACAAACAAGATTGAAAAAGGGAGTAAGTACGCAGCTACTCTATCGTAGATACTGGTCAAAAAGACTGCTACGACAGTGGTGTTGAGATCTCCTGCCCAGCCGATGGGGAAGCGTTCTATGGCCAGGATGCGCAACACGCTGGCAATCCTGCCAGCTTTACAGATAATGGCGACGGAACCATCACCGATCAGGTCACCGGCCTGATCTGGCAGCAGAGGGCCGTTACCGACGGCGATGGCGATATCGGGCGAACCCGGCTGATTATCCCACCGGCAACGGCCCTCAGGGCGACGCTATTCGTATCTACAACTTCGTCCGCCTAGTGTGGGACGCTAACCCAGAATAGGTCGATAGACCTAAAGGAGTTTCGAGATGAAAAAAACTCATTTGATCAAAGTGGCACTGATCGTCGGTTTGATAAGCGTGATGCCAATGTACGCCTCTGCCGCCGCCAATCAAGGTCAGGGGCGCCCGTCTAAAGGCGCGCCGCCTGAAGCGATTGCCGCATGTAAAGACAAGAGTGCCGGCGCGAGTGTTGAATTCAAGGGCCGCGAGGGCGAGACTCTCGAAGCGACCTGCCAGGAGAAAGACGGTCAAATGGTTGCTGTCCCCAAGAATATGCCGCAAGGCGGTGGCCCGCGCTAAGAGAGAATTGGCCCCCTTTCCGTTCTGAGAAACAAAAAGACCAGGGGAGCCAGGCAATTCTGCCTGGGCCCCTGGTCTTATTTGTCTCCATAGCCCAGCGCAGAGCCATTTATACTGACAATAATCGGAGAATATAATGTCCAGAGCATACGAATTTCGGAAACAACTTGCGATACTTGCCTGGTTTCCCCTACTCCTCTTGGTCGGCTGCGGGAGCACGACTACACCACCGAGCATTACAGGGTTTTCACCCTCTGAAGCCACGGTTGGCACGACCGTTACCATCACCGGTACGGACTTCGACACAACAACGACATACAATGTAGTTACATTCAATGGAGAGGAAGCTACCGTCTCCAGTTGTACCAGCGAAAAAATTGTTACCACCGTTCCGTCTGGAGCAACAACAGGTCCAATCAGCGTGACCATTGATGATGTCACAGGAATATCTGACGATGATTTTGGCGTGATCCCGAGGATCACAAGTTTTTCCCCAACTTCCGGCGCGACTAGCTCGTATATTACCATCGTCGGAACCGGCTTCACTTCTACCGACCCCGACATTATTGTCACGATCGGCGGCACGACAGCTACAGTCATAAATTCCAATAGTACTTCGATTATTGTCCAAGTTCCATCAGGTGTGACGTCAGGGCAGATTACCGTGACGATAGCCAGTCTAACTGCTACGACTTCGACAAGCTTTACTGTCGATTAATTGGTACGCAAAATGAAAAATGGAAGCGAGTTAATTCGGCGGATATCATAAAAGACGGGCCGCTTTGCGCTCGCTATAAGGAGAGCCCGCCCCATAGGGATCGGTCACGCGATGGAAAGGAGACATACATGCCCATTAAATCAATCAAGGGGTGCATCGGCTGTGGCGACTGTGTAAAAACCTGCCCCACTGATGTTATTCGCCTAGATGCGGGGGCAAAAAAAGCATTCATCAAATATCCGGCGGATTGCCAGATTTGCCACCTCTGCAGGATGTACTGCCCGGTGGACGCCATCACTATTTCACCGGAAAAGAGCATCCCGGTTGTGGTTTCGTGGGGGTAGCGATGAGTGAATATCTGAAAAGTCGATTTTTCGTTCAGTCAATGTTGATCTTTACCGGCGGACCGCTCTTTATCTGGGGAATGGGACGTATGACGGAGCGATCGTTTTTGAAGGAATCCCTCTCGATTCTGACTATCCTGGCCTTTTTTCAGGTGATCAGTCAGTTTTATCTCTCTCGGTCGAACGGGCCAGCGGTTGCAGAAGTGACGATGGGCAGAATGGCCCGCGTGCATAATTTCAGCGGCTATACGGCTATCACAATATTGCTTATCCACCCTGTCCTTCTGGTCATTCCCAGGTTTTTTGAATCAGGCGTTACCCCACTTGATGCTTTCTGGTCCATTTTGACCAGAGCTGGCGTTGCCATCCAGACATTTACCACCCCGGGTGTTATCCTGGGCGTCATCGCCTGGTGCCTGCTTCTACTGCTTGGTGCAACCCCTCTCCTCCGAAAAATACTACCTCTTAAATATACGACCTGGCGGCTTATACACGGCATGTTGTCAGCTCTGTTTATCTTCAGTGCTTCATGGCACGTTATCGATCTCGGACGTCATTCAAATAGTTCCATGGCTCTGTATATCGGAATTTTGTCCGCCAGTGGAGTTTTCCTTCTGCTGAAGAACTACTGTTCAAAATCTGCAAAGCTAAATGGAGATACCAATGGAAACGTCTGAAAACACGAAAGGCCTGTCACGCCGGAATTTCATGGCGATTGCCGGTGGTGCGGCCGGTCTGGCCGCCGTGGCCGCCATGGGGTTCTCCGCACGGGATGGAGAGATAGGCGGAAATATCGCTGAAATCGATATCGACAAAATGACCTATTCCGAAAATGAAGCGGATGTGCTGGTGATCGGCAGTGGCATGGCGGGGCTCTTTGCCGCAGTCAAGGCCTATGACGCCGGGGCGAAAGTGCTGATGGTCTCCAAGGGGAGGCTGGGGGCTTCGGGACAGACACCCTTTGCCAAAGGAATCTTCGCCTACGATCCGGCCAAGGAAAAAGTAGGCCTCGATGAGTTTGTGGCTACGGTCTCCCGCTCTGCACTCGGCACCAATAATCCGGTCTTTACCCGGCAGATGGCCGAGCACTCTCTGGCCCGGGTCAAGGAGTTGCGGGAATGGGGTTTTTTTGACTCACCCCTGTACTTCAATTCGTTCAGCAAACCGCTGAACGAGCGTGGAATTGCAGTTATCGAACGGGTCATGCTGACTCATCTGGTCAAGGAAAACGGGAAAATTGTCGGGGCTGCCGGTTTCAGTCTTGATGAAGCAAAGGTTCACTTCTTCACCGCCAAAAGCGTAATCCTCTGCACCGGAGCCGGTGGTTTCAAGCCCAATGGTTTTCCCATCTGCGACCTGACCCATGACGGGACGATGATGGCCTATGAAATCGGCGCTAAGGTCACCGGCAAAGAGTGGAACGACGGCCATGTGGGGTCAGCGACCAACTCTGCGGCCTGTTTTGACGGCTGGCATGGCATGTTCGAAAGAAAACCGGACACAACAGGAGTAGAGGTTCATCACGACCTGGGGGTAGAAGATTGCTACCAGGCATATATGCAGGGCAACCCCATGGCAGGTGGCCCTCCGGGGCAAGGAAGAGGAAGAATCGTCACAGGCGGCCCCTTTCGGCCGAAAGAATTTGCTGAGGATCAGAGCCGCAGACCTCCACCGCCCGGTGGTGACTCAAAAAAGGGTGGTCCGCCTCCCGGCAGAGGTGGGGGGGCCTCTGTCGCCGGCTCATCCGCCGGTATGTCTATTCATAAATCGGAGGGGCTGGTGCCGATCAACGACCAGGGCGCCACCAATATCCCCGGGCTCTTCGCCGCCGGAGACGCGCTCGGCTCCCATATGGCGGGCGGCATCTATACCCAGGGTGGCTCTTCACTGGCCGGATCTGCAGTTCAGGGTGCCATTGCCGGCGAAGCGGCGCAGAGTTATGCGACCGGCCTGGCGATGCCGGTAATTTCCAGAAACAGACGCAAGGAAATCGAGGCCGATATTCTGGCACCACTGAAAAGGAAACAAGGCTACGGGCCGGCCTGGGTGACCCAGACCCTGCAGGGGGTCATGATCCCCAACTTTGTGCTGTATATCAAAAAGGAGAAAATGCTGACTGCGGCCCTGGCCTATATTGAAGAGCTGCGGGATCATCATCGGCCGATGCTGCGCGCCGCCGACCTGCATGAACTCCGGCTGGCCCATGAAACCGCCAACATGATTCTGAATGCCGAGATGAAACTGCGGGCTTCAATCATGCGCACAGAGAGCAGGTGCAGCCACTATCGACTCGATTACCCTGAGGTGGACACTGAAAACTGGAATGCCTGGATCAATATCTACAAAGGAAGTGATGGTTCGATGCAGTTGGAAAAACAGGCTTTCGGGACGTGGCCATCGTGAGTTGTCAGATCAGATTGCGGTCCCTCCCCGCATCGCGGGTTTTCCAGCACGGATTCTTGCTTCTCCATCTTCGGCTGCAATTTGTTTCTTTGTTATTAATGGTTCCATCTCAATTCATCCATATTGATAAGGAGAATGCAGATGCGTAGATCAATCATGGCCGTCAGTACAGTGCCTTTACTGGCAGTCTTGTTCTATTTGTTCCTGGCAGGCGCTACAGGGGCTCAGATTCCTCCTTCTGATTGGGGAACTGTTGCCAAAGCCACCAAAAACATTGTAGTCAACATCAAAGTCATTAAGCTTTATTCCCAAAAAGGTAACTCCAAGGAGATAGGCGTTACCGACAAAAGAGATGATTTGCCAAGCGAAAATGAGCCGTCCGTGGGAGAGGGACTGTCACCCCGCTCCTATAAGGAACAGGCTTCCGGTTCGGGCTTCATCATCAGCAATGATGGATATATCCTGACAAATAGCCATGTTGTGGATGGTGCTGCCCGAGTAAAAGTGAATCTTTCCGACGGGCGATCTTTTGCGGCAGTCATAAAGGGGCTTGACAGAAAACTCGATCTTGCACTCTTGAAGATCGAAGCAGAAGCACCGCTTCCGGTGGCGAATCTCGGTGACAGCGATCTTCTAAACGTCGGCGATGGAGTGATCGCAATAGGCAACCCCTTTGGGCTTACGCAGACGGTAACGGCTGGAATAGTCAGCGCCACCGGGAGAATGCTCTATGAAAATAACCCCGACAATTTCATTCAAACCGATGCCTCGATAAATCCCGGTAACTCGGGCGGTCCGCTGGTCAACAGCCGTGGTGAAGTTGTCGGAATCAATACTGCCAAGATAGCTGGAGGTGATGGGTTGGGCTTTGCCATTCCAATTAATGTGGTAAAGACAGTCCTCTCCCAGTTGAAAGAGACCGGTCAGGTGAAAAGGGGCTGGATTGGTTGTTCCTTTCAGCCCCTTACTCCAGATCTAGCCAAATCGTTTGGAGCGCCCAACTCTGAAGGGTTACTTATTGCGAATATCGACAAGGGGCATTCCGCCGATCGTGCCGGATTCAGGCGTGGTGATTTAATTCTGGAGTTTGATGGAAAGATCATTCGAAATATAAGTGATTTCGTCAGTATTTTTCATGCCACTCCTGTCGGGAAGAAAGTCGCAGTGGTGTTATTGCGTAATAATAAACGGGAAAGTGCAGAGGTCTTGATCGAAGATCTTAATGAAGTAAAGGCAAGCGAGCGGAAAAGTCTCGTGTATGAAAAACTTGGTCTCATGGTCGTCGATTATTCTGATGGGGAACCCCGCAACATTGCGGATAAAGAGGCGAATGGACTCCTGGTTGCTAGTATTAAATTGGGGGGAGTTGCAGATGAGGCCGGAATAAAGGAGGGGGATGTCGTTAAAGATGTTGACGGAAACTCCATCGACGGATTCGTTTCATTTGAAAAGGCCATGAATGACCACAATCCCTCAATACCCCTACGATTTCTGATCTTTCGAGGGGGTAGCTGGATATACATCACTTTACAGCCTGACCGAGTGCTTGCAGTTTAGGAGTGGAGTTCGGTCACGGGGACAAATCCCCCCGCCGGTCGAAAAAAAGCTCTATTCACGCCGACCACGGGTCTCGCTCTTCAATACTTAACAGCGTGTAAATTTTTCCCATGCAACATTATCTCCATGAAGTTGAATTGGTCGTGTCACACTCCAGAACGCATAATAATGTCAATGCACTGTTGACTCCGGAACAGCGGGAATTGCTGTCTAATCTCATGGAAAATGGTAGATAGTTTAGTTAGGAAGAGATAAGCGAAAGCACTTTTCAAAAACAACAAGGAGAACTCACTATGAGATACCGCTTTCTTCTATTTAGCACAATCAGCCTGTTTATCTTCTCTCTGATCATTGGGTGCAGTGGGGGGGATATATCATCCGACAGCAACGTAGCAAGCACAAGCAAGCCAGTCATTTCAGCCATGTTCCCGGCGACCACCTACGCAGGGTCATCGGCACAGACTCTTACCATTGTGGGAAGCGGCTTTCTAAGCGGAGCCATGGTAAGTTTCAATGGCATCAGTCGCCCGGCTACGTATGTCAGTAACACCCATCTGACGGCTGAACTCACGACTGAAGAACAGGCAGTAGCGGGTACGTACCCTGTGACCGTTACCAACCCGGAGCCCTCCAGCGGGACATCAAGCAGCCAGGTCTTTACACTTACCAGCCTGATCTTTGGCGATACTGTCATCGCGACACCTGATTGGACTGCCGAGACGCATGGAAAGCTTAAAGCCCCCGCCATTACGACCAACTTGAGTAAAGTCTTTGATAACAGCCAGGTACAAAGATTGGATATTACCATCGATGCCAGCAACTGGGCCGTGATGCAGAGCAACCTGACAACACTCAGAACGAAACTGTTGGCACCGAACAATTATTATCTGATGGATGATCCGATCTGTGTCCCTGGCGAGGTCAAGTATAACGGCAAAGAATGGTATCGGGTCGGTATCAGATATAAGGGGAACTCCAGCCTTTATGGCGCCAATAGTAACAAGCTCCCCTTTAAGCTGAAGTTTAACGAATTCGAGGATATTTATCCTGCTATCGCCGGGCAACGTTTCTACGGCATCAAAAAACTAAGTCTCAAAAGCAACTTTAAGGATGAATCAGAAATCCACGAGAATGTCGCAGCCCAACTTTTCCGTGATTTTGGCCTGAAAAGTTCACACACCTCGCTCTGCAAGCTCTATGTGGATTACGGAAGTGGACCGGTCTACTACGGATTGTACACACTGGTGGAAGAGGTGGATGATACCGTCATTAAAACGCAATATGCCGACGATACCGGAAATCTTTATAAGCCGGAGGACGGTGCTGCCTACCTCTCGACAGGAAACTTCAATACTTATGAATTTGCTAAGAAAACTAACGAAAGCGCCTTAGATTACAGCGATGTGCAGGCACTTTACGATGCGCTGAACTCAAGCCTTCGCCTGACTGACACGGCAACCTGGAAAGCCAATCTCGAAAAGATTCTTGATGTTCCGATTTTTCTTAAATGGCTTGCGGCGAATAACGTCATGCAGAATTGGGACACCTATGGCGTTATGACACACAATTTCTATCTGTATCGAAATCCTGCAACCGGGCTTTTTGAATGGATCCCGTGGGACAATAACGAGGCACTTGCATCAAACAACCGTTGTCTGACTCTGGGCGCTTCGGAAGTGACATCACAGTGGCCGCTTATCAGGTACCTGCTGGATAATGCTGATTACGCCGCACAATACCGGTTGAATGTGCATGACTTCGCCACAAACTATTTCAATGCAACGCGGATGGTCCCTATCTATGCAGCCCAGTCAGATCTGATACGGGAGGCGGTTTTGAGTGAGGGGACTGGATACACGTTTACTTCATCCAGCAAGTTTGATGCAGCAATATTAATGTTGAAGAGTCACGTTGCGCTCCGTAATGCGGCGGCACTGGCATATTAGTGGAACACTGCAAACATGGGGGCATTTTCGCCTGAAGTTCGAGAATGCCCCCATTGAAGCTGACCTTTATGCAACGAGTGTCAGGTGAACTATTCAACCGCTCCTTTGGTCACAGTAGGTAGTCCTGTCGGCGCTGGCACATATGTGTCTGCCCCAGGCGATGCCAGGGTTACGTCAAAAGTTTAGAGTTGAGATTTTTATGCCCTGGCAAATTGTCATTCCTGCCGCGATTCTGAGCTGGAATCCAGCCTTTAAGCTGCTGAAATCATGGCCCCCGATATAGGCGTCCGGGGATGGCAGATAGAATTTGCGAATACAACAATAATTGGTCTTAAATTGAGACACAAAGGGCGTAAAGCAGCCGGTCCTCGTCAAGAATTTAATGCGCCACCCGCCAGTTCTTCCTCACCTCGACCGCAACCGTTAGCGGCACCGAGAGGCCATCGCCCCTTCCATCTCCTCCTTGACCAATCGCTGCATGATCTCCACCTCTGCCAGCGGCACATCGAAGACCAGTTCATCGTGGACCTGTAGCAACATCCTGCTCGTCAGTCCTACCTTATTCTGGCGCTTAAAAACATTGACCATCGCCACCTTGATGATGTCGGCCGCCGAGCCCTGCATCGGGTAGTTGACGGCGTTGCGTTCGGCGTAGGAGCGGATGCCACCGTTGCTGCTGGTGGCGTCGGCCATGGCCATCTCACATGAAATCATTATAAAAATAATGGGCGAAGGCTGGCACGGCAGACCGGCAACGACAAGATTTTTTCTTAATCCCTCCTCAACAGAACATGTATATTCCTGCGTTATTTTTTGACGTGACAACGTTCACAATTTCCCTTGGCTTCAAAGGCTTTTTGTCCGTTATGGCAAACACCGCAAAGTTTACCAGCATAAATCTCTTCCATGGTGATCTTTACGGTTCCCTGCTTCATTTTCGGGAAGAGTCCTTCCTTGTGACAGTCTTTACAGCTGGTGACAGCCTCTTTATGCATTGCACCATCAAAAGTCACGACGCCGGTTTCACTCCCCTTGAATTCGAGGGTCTTGCCTGAAGAAACGGCGAAAGCGGTGCTGGCAAAAAGAGCAAGAGAAGTGGCTGTAATGACAACGATAAGATTCCGCATGGTGTGTGCCTCCTGATGAAGTGTTGGTGTTTAATAATGATACAAAATACCTTGAAATATTAAATCAATCCAGAAAATTAATTATGCCAGTCGATTTAATAGCATCCATCTTTCGAGGGCCGTGGCCGACGGAGAAATGTCGATCGCCTCCTTGCTGTTTTCTGGATTGTCGGTGAGAGATTGAAGTAGAGATTGACAGCTTGTCGGAATGGGGGAGACTGTCTTGCTCCTGTTCGGGAATTACATTAAGATGAGCCAGTTTTAGAGACCTTTCGAGGAGTCAACCGTGGGCTATCGCAATCTGCAAGAGGCCGTTCAAGATCTCGAGAAGAACGGGCAGCTGCAACGTATCAATGTCGAGATTTCGGCAAATCAGGAGATCGGACTGATTCAGCGCCGCGTCTTTGCCGCTGGCGGCCCGGCCCTCCTCTTTACCAACGTCTCGGGTTGTGCCTTCCCCCTCCTCGGCAATCTCTTCGGGACCATGCAGCGTACCCGGTTGATCTTTCGCGATGCACTCCCCCGGATTGAGCAGCTGGTCAAGAGTAAGGTCGATCCCATGACCCTGTTGCGCGCCCCCGCCGGGATCCTCCCCGCCGTGGCCGGAGCCTGGCATCTGCTGCCGAAGAAGGTTGCCGCCGGACCAGTTCTGGCACAGCGCATTGCCCTGTCGCAGTTGCCGCAACTTAAATCGTGGCCGGATGACGGTGGCGCTTTTATTACCCTCCCCCAGGTCTACAGCGAATCTCCGGCGCGCCCAGGAACAGCGGGGGGGAACCTCGGTATGTACCGGGTGCAGTTGAGCGGCAATGATTATGACCCGGAGCGAGAAGTCGGGCTGCATTACCAGATACACCGTGGTATCGGTGTCCACCATGCTGAAGCGATCGCACGCGGCGAGCGGCTGCGCGTCAATATCTTTGTCGGCGGTCCGCCAAGTCTCACTGTCGCTGCCGTCATGCCGCTACCGGAAGGGATGAGCGAACTTTCCTTTGCCGGCCTCCTCGGCGGCCATCGTCTGGCGATGATTGCGCGTCCCGGCGCCTTGCCGATTCCCGCCGAGGCCGACTTCTGTATCGTCGGCAGCATCGACCCGCAACGCACCAAAGAGGAAGGCCCTTTTGGCGATCATCTCGGTTACTACAGTCTGCGCCATAATTTCCCCGTCCTCGATGTTGAAGCAGTCTATCACCGACCCGGCGCCATCTGGCCCTTTACGACCGTCGGCCGGCCGCCGCAGGAGGATACCATCTTCGGCGCTTTTATCCATGAACTGACCGGCCCGCTGATTCCGACGGTCCTGCCCGGGGTCAAGGCGGTGCATGCTGTCGATGCCGCCGGCGTCCATCCTCTCCTCCTTGCTCTCGGCAGCGAGCGCTACGTCCCTTATAGCCGTGAGCGCCGGCCGATGGAGCTCCTCACCCAGGCCAACGCCATCCTCGGCCAGGGGCAGCTCTCCCTTGCCAAGTTTCTCTTTATTATGGCGCAAGAAGACGTACCGGGGCTCGATCTGCACGATGTCAAAAGTTTTTTGACCGCCTTTCTCCAGCGGGTCGACTGGCAGCAAGATCTGCACTTTCAGACCCACACCACCATCGATACCCTCGATTACAGCGGCAGTGGCCTCAATCAGGGCTCAAAGGTCGTTCTTGCTGCCGCCGGTGCTATGCGGCGCGAGCTGCCAACGACGATCCCGCCAGACCTCCGCCTCCCCGCCGATTTCGGTGCGCCGCGGCTCGCTTTTCCTGGCGTTCTGGTGCTGAACGCGCCCGCGGCTGCCGGCCAGCGCGGCCTCCCTGATCCGCTGATCGATGATTTTTGCACCTCCCTGCCAGAAGACCATCCGGTCAATCGCTTTCCGCTGATCGTTGTGGTCGATGACAGTGATTTTGTTAGTGCCACCACCGACAATTTTGTCTGGACGACCTTTACCCGCGCCAACCCCGCATCGGATATTTACGGTCTCGGTGCCGCCACCATCGCCCGTCATTGGGGCTGCCGCGGCTCTCTGGTCATCGATGCCCGAGCCAAGCCCCACCATGCCCCTCCGCTGATCGAAGATCCGGCGCTGGTGCGCAAGATCGAAGCATTGGCAACGTCAAACGGCCCCCTGGCCGGGCTCTTTAAATGACAGTATCGCCCACTGATTCCAATGCGCCGCCGGCCACGACCGCGGCTGGCTCGGAGCATTGGCTGATTGTCGATCAGCAGGCAGCACCGCCTGCCGATTTTGACGTGCTGTTGCCTGAGATTGAGCGCCGCTGTGGAGTCGATCTTTATACGGCCCGGCAACGCTTGCTCGGACGGGGTTATAGCCTCTTTTTGCGCGGCAGCAGGAAAAAACTCACCCCTCTGCTCGAACTGCTGCACACCTATACGATTCCAGCCCGACTTCTGGTGCCGTTGCTGCCAAAGGCGCATCCGTCTAAGCTGCAGAGTCTGCGGCACGGCGATAAGGTTTTGACCCTGATTGCTGATAACAGCGAACTGACGATTCACAGTGAAGTTTATGTCGTCGCTGTCTTCGCCGACCTTTCCGGCACCGTCGTTGCCAACGGCGTCAAGCAACTCCTCGTCCGGAACGCTTATCAGGGGGCGGACGCCGCCGCGCAACGTCATGATGAAGAGGCACTGTGCCGGGCGATCAGTCGGGCCCGGCCGGTTCTCGATCTTTATCTCCTCGATGCTCAGGGACAAATGACGGGGGCGGTGCGCGCCCACCCCGGCCGCTATGATCCGGAGGGACTCGGTGACGCGCGTACTCTCAGTGCCGGCCTGAACCTGTTGGCGCTGATCGAAATCTCCCGCCGATGTGCCAAAAGTTTGACCCTGCGCAGCGATTTCGGCCTGGCGAATCTCCCCGGTTGTCAGCTCGATGCCCCGTTAACTGATGCCAATCTCGGCAAGAACCTTGTGGCCCTCAGTCGTTTCGGGGCGTTGGCAGCGCAATTTGTCGGCCAGGTTGGTTTTGCGGAGCCGAAGGGGAACGGGCCCCCCCAACTCCTTCCCGTCTTGCCGTTGATCCAGGATTTACCGCCGCTGTTGCCAGGGCGGCTGTCGCAGGTCGATAGGACCGCAGCTGCCGTCAGTGAAACCGCGCGGACAGAACCGGGTCGTCCGCTCCCGGCACCGCCGGAAGACAGGAAAACTGCAGCGCATCCCTGGTTACGGTTCTGGCGATACGGCATCCCGGCCCTGTTCTTCTTTGGCGGCTGGACGGTTGTCCAGAAAGGGCCGGGCGGTTGGTGGCCCTGGTTGTGGCAACAGGGGGTGGGGAGCGGTTTGCTGCCGGCACTGCTGGCGGGTTTTTTACTGTGGCGAGCCTTTACTGCGGTGCGGCTGAAGCGGCAGATTGAGAACACCCCGGTCAGTCGCATCCGCTCCCTCGCCACCGGCATGGTCGAGGTCCTCGGTCGCGCGGAGCGTTGTTGCTCCCTGGTCACGCCGGTGACCCAGACCCCTTGTATCTATTACCGTTTGCTGCGCTATCGGCGCGACAACCGAAATGACGCATGGCGGCTCACCTCCCAACGGACGAGCGGCTTGCATCCCTTCTGGCTGAGCGATTCCACCGGCAAGGTCCTGATCGATCCGTTGGCAGCCGATCTTCGTCCCGGTCATCGTCAGGAAGGGAATGGTGACGGCTTGAACAATGCCTTTTTCGGACGGGAGAGTCAGCCGGACAGTGATGAAAAGTGGGTAGAGGAGAGTATTCCTGAAGGGGAGATGCTTTATGTCCTCGGTTTTGCCGCGCCGCGCCAGCGCAGTGGCGAGTCGTTGCACGAAGCGACCAGCGAGCGACTGCGGGATTTGAAAAAGAGCCCTGAACTGCGACAGCGTTTTGATAAAAATAACGACGGCAAAATTGGTGTCGACGAATGGGACGAGGCGCGTCGTGTCGTTGCCGGCGAAGTGGCCAAATCCCGCCTGCAAGGGCAGCAGGAGCGGCGCAAGCAGCAAGAATTTCTGGTGATCGGCGCGTCTCCCCGCCGCTCCCTCCCTTTCTTGATTGCACAAACGATCAACGAAAAGGCAGTAACCCGAACCCTGTGGTGGCAGGCCCTCGCTTTACTCCTTGCCGGTCTGTTACTAAGCCTTTGGGCCTTACGACAACTTCTCCATTTTCTGCCCGCAGCGGGCAACTAACAGGAGGTAAAAATGACAGGATTAATAGTCCTCGGGATACTGCTCGGCGTCAGTACCATCCTCGGACTTTACGGGGTTGTCCTTTACAACGGCTTTGTGCAGATGAAGAACGATATTGACAAAGCCTGGAGTAATATCGATCTCCTGCTCAAGCAGCGCTATGATGAACTCCCCAAGTTGCTCAAGGTCTGTGAAGGATATATGCAACATGAGCAGCGCACCCTGGAGGCGGTCATTCGCGCCCGCTCCCAACTCTCCAGCGCCGGGAGTGGTGCTGAGCAGCTGGCGGCCCAGAACTTTCTCAGCGAAACCTTGCGCTCCCTTTTCGCCGTGACTGAGAATTACCCGGAACTTAAAGCCGATGCCGGCTTTCGTCAGTTTGCCAATCGGATCAGCGAGATCGAGGACCAGATTGCTGACCGTCGCGAGCTTTACAATGACTATGTCAATATCTACAATATCCGTCTCGATCAGCTTCCCGACCTGGTGATTGCCCGCCTTTTTAACTTCACGGCGCGTAAACTCTGGGCGACCGATCCAGCCCACCGCGAGGACGTACAAATTTCTTTTTCCGCGGTGGAAAAGGGGAATAATGAGAGAAGGGACTTGCCTGGCTGAAGCTGAAATGTTATTTATGTCCGAACTTTAACCAGTTATGGAGATGTGCATGTTTTTTTCGCTCCGCTTTATAGCTGTCATCGCCTTTGCCAGTTTTTTCCCTCTCTTTCCGGGGGAGAGCGCAGTTGGCAGCGAGGTTTTCCACTATGCCGGCGTGACAACTTTGCAGCGCGATTTCATGCGCGAGGCTTCACACCGGTTCAGAACCGCCCATGACGTCCATTTTGAATTAGAAGGAGGCAGCAGCAGCGCCGGGATCAAGGCGCTAAGTGCCGGAGTGATCGACCTCGCCGGCAGTGGTCGTTATTTGACGCCCCAAGAGAAGGGTGCGGGTCTTGTGGAGCATCTCATCGGCTGGGATCCTCTGGTTGTGGTTGTGCATGTCACCAATCCCCTAGGGAATGTCAGCAGCGAAGATTTGCGTCGGATGATTTTGGGCACCGTTATTAACTGGAATCAGATCGGTGGTCGGGATCTGCCCCTGCTGCAAGTCGCCGCGCCACTAGGTTCCGGGGTCTACGAAGCGGTCGAGCAATTTCTCTTTACCGGGCAAAAAATCTCGTCCCGCGCGATCGTCAGCCTGGTCGTGGCTGATGCCGACAAAAATGTGTCACTCCTCCCGGCCGGTTTTACAGTGACCAGTATGAGTATGGTCGATGTTGACCGGGTTAAAGTTATCAAGGTCGATGGCTTCAGCCCCAACCGGCAGACGGTCACAGCCGGTGAATATCCCTTGAACAAGCCTCTCCTCCTCGTTACCAGGGGGAAGGGCAAGGGGGCACTGGAGCTGTTTGTCAACTTTGCGAAAAGTCCGGAAGGCCAAACAATTATCGCGAAAAAATTCATCCCTTTGGTTAATAAATAAACCCGCTACCTCATAGGCATCTTTAATGAAAATAAAAAATATTTATGGCCGACTCAACCTGCGTCGGAAGATTCTGACCGCACTCCTGTCTCTGCCCTTGCTCCCGCTGCTCATCACTTTGGTCGTCCTGACGACCATGGTTGAGCGACAGATGACGCACGAGATCGAAAAACGTGGCAATCAGGTCATGGTTTATGTCAAGAAGAGTATTGAGGTCAGTACCCGGGAAATCAGCAGTTTTGTGACCTTCTTTTCGCGCAATACCGATCTGGTCAATGCTGTTTACTATGCGTCTCTCACTGGTGATAATGAGCAGATCAAGCGGATCTCCGATGAAGCCATTAAAGGGTCCCGTGCCGATCTTCTTATGATCCTCGACATGAACGGCGCATCGATCTTTACGGGGCGGAGAAACGGAGGAGAAGGGGATGCTCATACGGAAGTTTTGGACAGCCCCGCGGTCAAAACCGCTTTGAAGGGAACGATGACCGATGGGATCGGACTCTTCGGCGATCAGCTGGTCCTCCTTTCCGCGACCCCGATCCGCTTGCAACAAGAGCAGATCGGTCTCGCCGTCGCCGCGATTTACATCAACGATGACTTTGCCACGCCCTTGCAAAAAGAGAGTGATGCGGAAGTTGCTTTCTATCATGATAAGAAATTTGTCGGCACTTCCAACCAGGACTTCAAAAAAGGAGACCTCGCGACGATCATCGAGGAAAAGGGAGGCGAGCTTGAACTCAGTGGCGCCGACCATCTCCTCTTTTCCGGTGATCTCGGCAGTAATGCCGGCATCCTTCTCGCTCTGAATAACGCCGAGAGGAATACCGCCCAACTCCGTTTCCGCATCGCGGTCCTTATCCTTCTGGTTGGCGCTGGGATTTTGGCTTTTTTCGTCGGCAATTCGATCTCCCATGACATTGTCAAGCCCCTCCTTTTGGTGAATGCGACCTTAAAGGAGATGGCAGAAGGGGAGGGGGATCTGACCCGGACCATCGAGGTGAATTCGAATGATGAAGTCGGTGAACTGGCCGCTAGCTTTAACAACTTTACCGAACGCCTGCGCGACATGGTGCGCCGCACCCGTGATGTCTCTGTCGATCTCAACACTGCGACCGACCGGATTCGCAACTCGTCAAGCCAGGTCAATGCCGGGACGCAACAGCAAGCGCAATCTCTCGCTGAATCTTATCTGGCGGTCCAGGCGATCGAAGGTTCGATCTCCGGAATTGCCGAGAGTACCGGTTCCCTGGTAGAGGCGGCGGAAGAAAGTTCGTCTGCCACTCTCGAGCTCGGAGCGACGATTGAAGAGATTGCGCACCAGATGGAGAAGCTCTTTGCGACAGTGGAAGATGTTTCGAGTTCAATCAGTGAAATGTCCGTCTCCAGCCAGGAGATCGCCGAGAATGTCGAAATCCTTTCCTCCTCGACCGAGGTGACAGCATCGGCGATTACCGAGCTTGACGCCTCGATCAAAGAGATCGAAGAGAATGCCGAAAAGACCAGCCGGCTCTCCGAGGAAGCCGCCGTCGATGCCCAGAAAGGGAAAGAGACGGTCGATGAAACGATTCAGGGGATCCTTGCTATCCGCGAATCGGTTGATCGGGCCAGCAGCGTTATTCAAGATCTTGGTAATCAGTCGAATGCCATCGGCAAGATTCTCACCGTCATCGACGAAGTCGCGGATCAGACCAGCCTCCTTTCCCTGAATGCCGCGATTATTGCTGCGCAGGCAGGCGAACACGGTAAAGGTTTTGCGGTCGTTGCCGATGAAATTCGGGAGCTTGCCGAGCGGACGGCAGTCTCAACCCGGGAGATCGGTGCCATTATCACCAATCTGCAAAATGGCACCAGAGATGCGGTCCGGGCTATGGCGGCCGGGAGCGAGCGGGTGCACCAGGAGGTTGAGCGCTCCAAGAGTGCCGGCCAGGCTCTCGACAAGATTCGCAGCAGTACGATGAAGGCGAGAGAGCAGGTCGGCGGCATCGTCCGCGCCACGCAAGAGCAATCCCGCGGTAGTCGGCAGATCACTAATTCGATCAACCAGGTGTCGTCGATGCTTGATCAGATCGCTTCGGCGATCAAGCAGCAGAGCGAAGGGACCCGCCAGCTCGCTCGTGCCTCGGAGTCGATGAAGGAGATTGCCGCCCAAGGAAAACTCTCCACTGGTGAACAGGCCAAGGGAAGCCGCCAAATTAATCTGAGTATGGAGCGGATTCGCTCCATGATCGAGCGCATCGATGAAGCGACCCGTGAGCAGACCGAGCGCACCCGTCAGGTCGTCGAAGCCGTGTCGAGTATTCGCGAAGTTTCGGAATCGACCACTCTGCGTACTGCCGAGCTTGATCAGGTGGTTGAGATCCTGTCGCGCCAGACCACGGCCCTGGAAGGTGAAGTCGGCGCCTTCAAAGTATGAGCAACGGGGAAGGGTCCCTGTTGATCCTCGGTTCCGGAACGAGTACCGGAGTGCCGATGATCGGCTGTCACTGCCCGGTCTGTCGTTCCGACGATCCGCGTAATCAGCGCAGCCGCTGTAGTGCCCTGATCCGTTGCGGTGGGGAGCATATTCTTGTCGACACCGCGACGGATCTCCGTTTTCAGGCTCTGCGCGAAGGGCTGCAACAGATTGATGCGGTCCTTTATACCCATACGCACGCTGACCACGTGCATGGTATCGATGATCTGCGCTCCTTCAATCGTCGCGATCAGCAGCCGATTCCTCTTTACGGATCGCCGGAGTGCGTGGCCACTCTGCAGCGGAGCTTTCCTTATATCTTTCTGCCGGAGGATAACAGCAGCTTTCGACCGCGCTTACGTCTTGAGACGATCACGGGGCCATTTTTGATTGGCACCGTCCCGATCATCCCCTTGGCCATCGGGCATGGAGAGGAACAGGTGCTTGGCTACCGCATCGGCAATCTTGCTTATTTGACGGACTGTAATCGCATCCCCGCCGTCACGCGCGCCGCTCTGGTCGGGATCAAGACGCTGGTCATCGATGCACTGCGGTTCTCGCCGCATCCGACGCACTTTAGCATTCCTGAGGTGATCGCTTTTGTTGAGGGCCTCGCTATCGACCGGACCATCCTCACCCACTTGAGTCATGATGTTGATGCTCGTCAGCACGGTGCTGCCTTGCCAGCGGGGATCGAGCTCGCATACGACGGGCAAGTCCTCCCCTTGGTATTCACCCCTTCCTGGTCTGCAGGAGAAATCAGCTGATGCTTCAGGAAATTCGCCTGCACGGCCAGATCAATGCTTCGGTGGAATATTTCTCTACGGGTGCATCCCGGGACATCTATCACAGCTACTTCTACGAAGTTCATGACGGTGGTCAACTTCGTTTTTTCTCCCCCGGCAATGAACTGCATATCGATTGCGACGGTGTCAGTTATAATGGCAATGGCGGGACATTTTGTGAATATATGTTCGGGGTCGATATGCCGTTGGCCGACCTCGCCAAGGAAGAAGTCCGCAACCGCCTTGTCCTGTACGGCACCACCTATCATGAAAACGATCGTACCCTGCGCTTCACCCGCCAGACCCAGGGACGGATGTCCTTCGAACGGCTCTTCTTTGACGGCAATGCCGTCTGCAACTATCTCTTCTTTATCTCTGGATCCTTTCCCGGTCCGGTTCATACGCAACAGGAAGAAATTCTGCGCCTCCTCGGCAAACTCCTCAAGCGGAGTGAATATGTCGGCGAAGCTGATGACAGCCTCCTCATTCAAGAGATCTTCAGCCTCCTCGGCCTGCGCAGCTCTCTTTATCTGATCCGACTCATCAACACGAAGCACAAAGAATATCACGATGCCTTCAAGCGTCTTTATCACACCTATCGCGCCATTCCTGATCATGAATTTGGCGCGCTACAGGAGCTTGCTGAACAACTAGAAATCGATAGTTATCAGCAGGAGCGGATCCGTGTCGACATCATGTACAAGCATCCCGAGAACCGCCGGATCGTCGACGAGTACAAAAACATTCTGATCAATTGCGATCGCAAAGGGAGCATCAATAAACTCGAAAATGCCCGCCTCACCCGTCTGAAGACCCTCTCGGTGCGTAACAAGATCCCCTCGGCGCTTTTCTATACGCTCGATGAAATGCTGAAAAATGATAAACAGGTCGATCTTGAAGAGGATTACATCTCTGAGACTCGGCAGATCCTCGATGGCATCTTTCTGCACGAACGGCAGATCGACGCGAGTATCGATGAACAGGATATGGTCCGCCTTCTGCACGCCAAGCGCCGTGCCAGTGAAAACCGCGATCACACTTTTGAGCAGATTCTCCTCGATACCGGAAAAACCTGTGACGAGATGATCCGGGACGGCGCCGACTTCTCCTTGATGGAGAGTCTCTCTTATATCATTACCTTCTTCGATCGTTACGATACCACTTCCGCCCACATCAGCCAGCTCGCCTTTATGCCAAACAGTCGTTTCAACGAAGATATGATTCGCTCTCTGCTTGGCAGTCTGCGCGCCTTTGAGGAGCTATCGACCGGGCTCTTTACCTCCCTCTTTTTCGGCGATATCCTCAGCAATAAGTATATCAGCAACTATGGCCGCAAGAAGATCCTGATCCTGCGGGACGGCCTTGCTACCATCATTGCTGATCGTCAGACCGTGCAGCAATTGCTGCAGGCAATGCGGGATCTTGACGCTCAGGAGAACCTTTACACACTCCTCCTCAGTCACATCAAGGAGCGAATCCGTAAGTTCTATTCACTGTACAATACCCGTGCCGAGCAGGAAGCTCTCCTCAGCGAGGTCTCGGAAGAATTACACAACAAGGGGTTGTTGAATGCGCCGATTCCGGTGCAGCTCTTTCGCGATGTCGTTGTCAATATCAAGACGGAGGCTATCTATCTGCATAACCTCCTGCCGCAGATCGTTGCCAATCGCGATACTTTACTGCGTGAAGATTTTCTCGAAAACAGCGGTCTGGACCGTTTTTATGTCGAGGAGCTTGAACGGGAATATTTTGAACTTAATGAGTTAGCGATCGACGATCTTTATCAGATTCGCAAAGGCCTCAATGCCTGACCGAAAATTTCCACCCCCTCCTGCCCCGCTCTTTTGCACTTCTGCAAAAAAATCCATTGATGTAAAAAACGTTTATGCAAATTAATTTTTAAAAAACTGAAATCATTGATTTTTTTCTTCATCCCTCCATGCGTAATGCGTCTGCTCACTTCCTTCTCCCTTCCGGTATTAGCAATTTTGCAAAAAGATCAATGGCGAAAAGAGCTGCGAGGCCATAGATTCTTTCACTCTAACTATTCGTAATTAAGTAAGAAAAAATTATTCTTGTGAAATTTAAAAAGTTGGTACAGCGGTTGCTGTAAAGAGAGATACGACGAACGCAGTCGGAACGAGTCGCGCAACAATCACTGTAAGGGAACAGCATATGGCGAACAACAATATCTGCCCTTTTTTCGGCAAGGATGATGATGTGTGTGATGTTGGCTGTGGCTACATTTCACCGCACGACGTCCGGATGATGGTCGCCTACTGCAATAATCGTTGTAGTGACTGCATGAAATATCGGGAGCTGGTCGATCGCTTCCCCGAACACGCCGCCGCCGTTCCTGCGCCCGAGCAACTCCCCCCCCCCCCTGTCGCGGCCCCGGTGCACGAACCGGCGGTTGCCGCCTTTGTTGCAACTGCCTCTCACCCTGTGGTCAAGCCTTTCAAGGCTCGCTGGTCTTTAACCCATCGTTTGCACTGTCTCTCCACCCATCATGGTCTGCAGTCGACCCCTACTCGCAAGGAGGAAAAAACAATGAGCAAATTTTCGATCAGTCGTGGCTGGACCGTCGTTATCGCCGGTACCTGCATCAACCTCGCCCTGGGCATCCTTTACGCTTACAGCATGCTCAAAGCCGATATCGGCAAGCTCTTTACCGGCGCGGGTGACCCTTATGCCGTAGCCTGTCTCTCCTTTGCCGTGTCGATGATTATCGGCGGGAAACTGCAGGACAAGGTCGGTCCGCGCATCACCGCCATCATCGGTGGACTCTTTGTCGGCGCCGGCTTTATCCTCTGTTCGCAATCCTCCAGTTACTGGGGATGGGTCCTCGGTTTCGGCGTCCTTGCCGGCCTCGGTTTCGGTTTCGGCTACTCGGCCGCCACCCCGCCGGCGCTGAAGTGGTTTCCGCCGGCTAAAACCGGCCTCATTGCCGGCATCGTCGTCGCCGGTTTCGGCATCGCCCCGGTCTACCTCGCCCCGGCCTGTAAGTACCTCCTCGGTGCTTACGGTCTGCACCAGACAATGATGATCCTCGGCATCGCCTTTATCGCTATCGTCTGCGGCATGGCGCTGCTGGTCAGTAACCCTCCGGCCGGCTTTGTTGTCGAAGGAGCCGGAAGCGCAGCAGCCAAAAAATCCGCGGTTGCTGATATGACCCCCAGCCAAGTCCTCCGCGACAGCCGTCTCTACACCCTGTGGGTCACCTTCTTTATCGGTGCCGGCGCCGGACTGATGGTCATCGGCAGCATGGCCGGAATGGCCAAGCAGAGCATGGGCGAGTATGCCTTTGTGGCGGTGGCAGTCATGGCCATCGGTAATGCCGGCGGCCGGGTCATTGCCGGCTTGGTCTCAGACAAAATCGGCCGCGGCGCCACCTTGACGATCATGCTCCTTTTTCAGGCGATTCTCATGTTCGCTGCCATCCCGGTTGTCGGTAGCAGCACGGCCAGCCCGATCATCGTCACCCTGCTTGCCACCTTTATCGGTTTCAATTATGGTTCCAACCTTTGTCTCTTCCCCTCCTTTGCGAAAGATTTCTGGGGGGCCAAGAATTATGGCATGAACTATGGAATTCTCTTCTCGGCCTGGGGTGTTGGTGCCTTTGTCCTGGTGAAGATCTCCGCTGCTCTCAATGATAAATTCGGCAGCGCCACCATTTCCTTTGTCTCGGCCGGTGTCCTCCTCCTTATCGGTGCAGTTATGTCGCTCTCCTTGCGTGCCCAGAAGGCGGCCGTCGAAGAAAAGGTCCTGGTGGCGATCGAAGAAGACGAGCTGGCTTACAACAAGGTCAACAACTAAACGTTTCGCTGCTATTGTACTAACAGAAAAAGCCCGGCATTCCGCCGGGCTTTTTCTGTTGGAAGCTGTGCTCTTCACCCTTGCCGTGCTTATCTAGTTAGTGCTATAAAAATTCCTCTTCACCCCCCATCCTTGTAACAAACAGGAGTGCAAACGATGAAAGGTATCTTACTGCGCTGGCTTATTCTGACGCTCGCCATTCTTGCTGCCGCGTATGTCCTTAAAGGGATTGATGTCACCGGTTTTGTCCCCGCCTTGGCTGCGGCGGCGATTCTCGGAGTCCTGAATGCCTTTGTCCGGCCTCTCCTCCTCCTTCTGACGCTCCCCCTCAATATCTTGAGTCTAGGGCTCTTTACCTTTGTCATTAACGGCTTTTTGCTTAAAATTGCGTCCCTCATCATTGAGGGTTTTACTGTGCAAGGTTTTTGGGCCGCGCTCTTCGGTTCCCTCTTTATCTCTTTTGTCAGTGCTCTCCTCAACCTGTTCGTGCGGGAAGACGGAAAAGTCGGAGTGGTCCAGCTGCGCCGTAACCGTGATGGCAATTGGGAATAACCGCTGTTCACGGCCTGTTTTGCAACCTCTCTGCAAGGAAAAAACGTGAGAAAAAATCGCCTTCGTCGTCCTCCTCGTCCCTTCAATGGTATGCGCTATGTGCGTTTTTTATTGTTAATTGCTGTGATTGCCGGCTTTTACGGCTATCTGCGTGATCTCAAGGCACCAGTCATTGAAGTTTCACCCGCGCAAGGGATGCTCTCCGCCCAGCGACCGCTGACGATCAAGGTCAGTGATTCCGGGAGTGGGTTGAAGTCTTTGCGGATAATCGCCCGGCAAGACGGCAGCGAGACAGTCTTGACGCAAAAGGAGTTCTCCGGCGAGAAGAGCAGTGAAATTCAACTGGATCCGGGGAAAACCGGGTTGATCGACGGCAGTGTTGAATTTGGTTTTGAAGTGCGCGATCAGGCTCTCTTTCCCTTTGGCAACGGTAATCGCGCGCAGCTGAATTTGACCTTGACCCTGGATCGGCAGCCGCCGCAGATCGAACTGCACAGCGACACCACGCCGATCTGGCAAGGAGGGGCAGCGACGATTGTCTACACGGTCTCCGAAGAGACCGGCCGCTGTGGAGTAGAGGCCGACGGTCTTTTCTTTGCCGGATATCGTCAGAGTGACGGCCGTTATCTGTGTGTTGTCCCCTTTCCTGTTTCGGCCAACACCGCAACTTATGTACCGAAGCTGGTCGCTGTAGATCTCGCCGGCAATGAGACGCGTGTCAGCCCGGGCTTGCGTCTCCTTGCCCGTAAATTTCCACAGGCGAAGATTAACGTCTCTGACGCCTTTATTGCCGGCAAGACCGAAGAGTTTCAGGCATTGGTGCCGGGCGGGAGCGGGATCGACCTTTTTTTGAAGGTCAACCGTGACATCCGCGCCGAAAACCGCAAGACCCTTTTTGAGCTTGCGGTCCAGAGTAGTGCCACTCCCCTGTGGAGCGCCGCGATGCTGCGCATGCCGCGCGCCATGACCACCGGTGCTTACGCCGAGGCGCGGGACTACTTTTATAACGGCCGGCTGATCGATCAGCAGACCCACCTCGGCACCGACCTCGCTTCCGTGGCGCAGGCACCGATACTCGCCGCCAACCCCGGGAAAGTCCTCTTTTCTGGGTATTTCGGTCTGTACGGCGGCTGCGTTATCCTTGATCACGGTCTTGGTGTCCAGACCCTTTACGGGCATATGAGCAATCTCAGTGTTCAGGTGGGACAGAGCGTGACCCGCGGCGAAGAGATCGGCCGCAGTGGCAATACCGGTATGTCCGGCGGCGATCATCTCCACTTTGAAGTGCTAGTCGGCGGGGTGCCGGTGCGACCGGAAGACTGGATGGAGGAGAAGTGGATGGCAACGTACATCCTCGACCCGATGCAGAAATAGGGGGAAAATTGGTAACGAGCCCGGGAGCTGGATGGTCAAGAGTGGGCCGGACAGATCCCCATACTAAAGTTTAGATAAGACTTTAAACCTTCCCGCGGGTCTCTGTCTCTTCTGGCTAATCCCTTCGGTTGAAAGAAATGGTCTTTGGGTCGATTGCACTTTCCCCTTTGTAAATTATAGTCGTCACAACAGGATATTCTGTGCAGACACAATAATTTCAACAAAAAGCGGGAGGTTGAAATGGACGGGATAAGTTGGATAAAGATTTTATCAATTTTTTCGCTGGCTTCTCTCCTCCTTCCCGGTTGTGGCGGTGGCGGCAGTAGTGGCGGTGGTCCTGGTGCAGCTCCGATCACGACCCCGGCGCAAGCCCAGCAGGCCGCAGCCTCTTTCTTACTGGTGAGGGGCGATGGGCTCAGTAATCTGATCTCATCCCCAGCAGGCGTGGGGAGTTCTGCGAAGATTTTTACTTCCCGTATCGTCAGCGAAAATTTGCCGGATACAGAGAGCTCTCTTGCCATCCAGAAGTTTCTCGCCAAGTCGGCGCGGGCAATGACGGTGCAAAAGTATGCACTCACAATAACGAATTGTTCTGTGTTTGGGACAATTACAGAAGATTATATCGAGAAACCTGACGGTGGTGGTTTTAAAAGAACAACAACCTACGATGAATGCCGGGAAGATAGCCTTCTAATAAACGGCACTTACTCCCTGGAAGAGATTTATGATGGCGCCACTTCACAATCAATTGTCATTGAAGGGAATGGCGATCAAGACGTTAATGATGAAACAGATTTTGTTATCCAGGAGCTTGATAGCGGCGGGCTTGTCGTGGCAACCAGGAAGGCTTCCGGCACCGACTATTGGACCGAAACCGTGGTCACGGATACTCCAACATTATTTGCCAGCCATCAATCCTCATCCTTCAAGGGAATGTACACATATAGTGATGCCGCGGATACCTTTAGCTTTACTGTCGATATGACCGACACCGGAACGAGTAAAAACACCCTGAACGGTGGGGTTGTAACTCATACGGAAGAGGAGTTTGTCTCGAACGGAACGATGGCTTTTTCAGGGACCTTTTCCGGTGAAAGTGTTGGTCTGATCTTTACCGCCAACCAGCTGAAAACAAAAGACGTTTATGACTTAAATGCAACGGGTGAAACCGGGTTATGGGAAGCCAGTGGCTCCTTTGCAACGGTCATGACCCCGGCGACCTGTCTGGCTGGTTCCTACACAATAAAAACGATTAAACCGATAGAGTATACCCTTGATTATAGTAGTGGGGAGGAGACGACAAGCTCAGGGGAAATTGAGCTGAATAGTGCTGCGCGAATTCTCCTGTCCAACAATGGAGCAGACAATATCGTCACGATTTATCTCGGTACCAATCCAACACCGGTCTTTACGGGGACAGAGGAATCTTTGGCGGCCGCAACACTAGAAGCTTGTCCGATTTTCGGACTTGCCGGTGGGCTTTAAATAGATGTTAAGAAAAGATTGCAGCAGGAAAAAGGCGGGCGAAGCAGAGGATTCTTGCTTCGTCCGCCTTTTTTGTAAAAACAGCGTCAAAAATACCAGTTGAAGGCGGCCGTGGTGCCGAGTTGTGAGCGGTGGTAACGCTCTTCCCAGTTGGTGCGGATCGTGATGCCGCTTAAGCGGGTCACTTTGAAGTTTTGATCAAAAAGGAGCCGGAAATGGCTGTGGCGTTCCGGCAGGTAGGTGAGGGCGCTGGCAACCAGATGTGTTTTCCAGCGCGGATGCAGTCGGGAGATTGCGCCGATAGAGAAGCCGCCGCCGATCTCGACATTTTCGCGTAACTGGTCCGTCGCATTGACCTGTCCCTCAACCATCAGGTAACCAAGAGTTTCTGCCGAAAGTTCCCAAGCGAGGCCGCCCCCGGTATTGAGAATAAAGGCGAGAGGCTCGTTTTCATCGGCGAGCCGAAGTCGCTCAATCCCGAGATTAACTTTCCAGGAAATCGGCTGAAAAAAGAGGTCACGAGGGGCGAGGGAAAGGATATCGACCGGGCGGAAGCTCTGTAGACGAAAGTCCTGGTCATCAAGACGATAACGGGTTTTCAGGGCGAAAAAATTGATCTGCGCCCCTTGCGTATACCCTTCGTCAGGATCTAGGAGGTCATGGTAGGCCGGCCGCCAGCTGAACTCCAAAAACGGGCCCTGCCCTTCATTCCCGCCGCCGATACTGATTCGTCCCGCCTCATGTCCTGCTTCCGGTTGTTCCGGAGTCGGCATTTGTTCCACATCAACCGCTCCCGGCCCCAACTGACTGCGCACCTTGAGGATGGAAAGAAACTGGGGCCGAAACTCCTCCGGTGGCAATTCCTGGCGGGAATAACGGTATTGGACATATTCTGCTGCGAGATCGAGTATCTGCCTTTCCTCTTCCGGAGAATTCTGCTGCAGTGTCGGAACATGGGCCGGCTCTTGCTGCATGGCAACGGAAAAGGCCCGCTGCCTACCCTGTTCCGTAAGGAGGCTGGCACGATGGCGAATGCGCGTTGCCTGCGCCGGGCGATAAGTGACATCAGTAATCAGCCCGGCCCGGCGGATGGTGGCAATCGTATCGACAGGGATAACCCAGAAGGAGCGACGCTCCCAGTATTCTTCCGCCAGGCGCAACTCCGGCCGTGCCGCTTCTAGGAGGAAGAGGAGCATGAAAGAACAGTTTTCATCAAAAAAATAGTACTCGGAAGCGATCGCCTGCAATTCCCAAGTGTGCAACATCAGGCGTCGTGATTCTTCCGGGCTCAGATTCAGGCTGTACTCCCAGATATCGCGATGTTCAACTCCACTGTAATCATTTAGCTTTTCATAGTATGGAAGAAGAGCAAAGTACCCCGGATAGAAGCCGAAAATCCCCTTGAAGGCGTAGAGGAGACCATTGCTGTCCGTATCGTTGGCGGCGTAATTGACCGCAGCGGAGAGGAGGGGACTTTTGTAGGAACTGCCAACGCGCAGCAGGGTGTGACCAAACATCGAAGCCGGGCCATTATTGTGGGCCGCTGGAAAGACCAGGACGACGGAACGGGGATCGACAGAGGTCAGGGTTTCATTGAGTTTGTTGCAGTGAGGTTGCGGCAGGGCGAGTTCATTGAGATTGAGGACGGAGATCAGCCATTCCGTCCGGGCCGGGAAGCGGCAGCGAAAATGCTCATCATCAATGTCAACAGGTTGCAGAAGTGCCTGAAGACTGGCATTCATTTCGGCTTGTGGGTTGGTCTTCCCCTGCGGCATCAGGAAAAATTTCGGATCATCGATCAGGCTGGTATAGCGATCTCCCTGCTGTCGGTAATGCATTAATACCTGCCAGGTTCGTTCCTCTGACAAGGATCGCATCTCCTCCTCTGTTCCGGAATCCGCTGTTGCCAACGCAGCGTAGAGGGAGAGTGTGATAAAAAAAAGGTATGCGACGCCCCTTGCGCCGCATACCTTTTGCTCTTTTTGCTGATAGCAAAAGAACATTAATTGATAACGCTTACGGTGTTATCAATGACGTCCGCCATCACAACCTGGTCAGAGGTGAAGACTTTGTCAAAGTTTTCCTGAAGCTTGTTGGCGAATTCGACCTGCTCTGCCGCTGGAATCTGCAGTAGTTCGGCAAAAGCGGTCAGGGTGGCGCCCTGTCCCTGCGCGATGTCACGGGCCAGAGTATCCATGTTCTGGGCGACAAAGTTATTGATCTGGTTGTTGCTGGCAAAGAGGGGGGAACCGCAATTCAAGGTGCCGCTGGTGATACCGAAGGTCTGGTTACCGGAGATGCCGTTGGTCGTTGCCGCAACAACTTGGATGGGCCCCGGTTGATCTTTGAAGAGAACGGAGCCGAGACCGCAACCAGCTGCGCCGTAGCTGGCGGCAAAGGAGGTCGAGGCCATAGCGACCGCGACAACGGTGAGACAGGTAGTGACGAGCAGTTTTTTCATAGAAACCTCCGTATGAATGAAGTAATGAGGCATCCCCTATGGATTCCCCGTGGTTGCTTGTAGTTGAAATTGTTTCTTAAAGTTAAAGCAGGGATGAGAAACTGTCAATCTATAATCTTTTATCTTTTTGCTAATAGTTGCAATTTGCCGGACTGCCATGTAATCTTGCCTATTATTCCACCCCTTACCAAGATAGCTAATAATGCTGAATTTTCCCCTGCGACATTTTCCGCTTCTCCTTCTTGCCGCTCTGGCCCTGCTTGGGTTGACCCTCGGGCATCTTGGCGCGTCGCTGGTCGGGATGCGTTTAGCCCGCGCGCCCTCCGTAGTCCCTCCCACTGCGGTCAGCACGGCGGGGGGGCCGATGCGACCGGCGACGGCTCTCCTTGATTACGAGATTATCGTTCAGCGCAGTCTCTTTGCCCCGCATCTTGCCGGTCAATACAGTCTCGCGAGCAAACAGGAGAACAGTTCCAGCGTCGCTGTCCAGCCCCGCAGCAACATCCTTCTTCTTGGCACTATTGCCGGGGGTAATCGGCCGATCGCCCTGATCCGTATTGGCAATGAAAACAGTGTTCTTCGTCTGAATGATAGTCTCGCTGACGGCAGCAAGGTCATTGCTATTGCCCGCCAACTTCTCAAACTGCGTTACCCGGATGGTTCTGAACAGATCATTCTGCCGCCGGAGATCCCGGGCGAAGAGGGGGGGACGAGTGTGCCAACGGCAACGAATCCGGCGATTCGCGGCACGAGTGATAACCGTTTTGCCATTTCCCGCGCCGAGGTCGAGAAGGCGCGCTCCAATCTCGGTGAATTGATGAAGCAGGCGCGTATGGAACCGCATGTTGTCAATGGCAAGACCGACGGCTTCGAGGTGAAGATGCTCCGGCCGAACACGATCTTTACCTCTCTTGGTTTGCAAAAGGGAGACATTATTAAAGAAGTTAATGGGCTGGCTCTTGACAGTCCGGAAAAAGCGTTGCAGATCTTTCAGCAGTTACGCGAAGCGCAGCATATTGTCGTTGCCGTTGTGCGCAACAATGCGCCGTTGAGTCTTGAATATAATCTCGATTAGGAGGCCTACCGGTGCAGAGACGACCGTTCATCCTGGCGACACTTGCCCTGTTTTTTGCCTTAACCTTTGCCCCTCTTTGTCCGTTGGCAGAAGCGCAGACCGCCGTTAAAAAAGA
This sequence comes from Deltaproteobacteria bacterium HGW-Deltaproteobacteria-4, assembly GCA_002841765.1. NCBI lineage: Bacteria > Deltaproteobacteria > Deltaproteobacteria bacterium HGW-Deltaproteobacteria-4. The sequence goes on from PHAV01000017.1 coordinate 51,353, forward strand.
AGCAACCACGACCAGAAAAGCGGCCAGTGTCACCCTCGATTTCAAAGACGTTGAACTCACCGATCTCATCCAGACGATCAGCGAGATGACGGGAAAAAACTTTGTTTATGACGATACCGTCAAGGGGAAGGTGACGATCATTTCGCCGCGGGGGATGTCTCTTGATGAAGCGTATCAGGTCTTCCTCTCCGTCCTTAGCGTCAAGGGCTTTACCGTCATCCCGGCCGGCAAGATGAATAAGGTCGTCCGCGCTCAGGACGCCAAAGAGAATACCGTCCCGACCGGTAGCGACGCGGCGTCGAGCGGGGCAGAGCAGATCGTCACCCGCCTCGTCCCGGTGCAAAACATCGATGCGGCGACTTTTGCCACCTCAATCCTCACCCCTCTCATTCCCAAGTCCGGGAGCGTCGTCGCTTATGCCCCGACCAATACCCTGATCATCACCGATTCGATGGCCAACATTGAGCGGTTACTCAAAATCATCGACGAGCTCGATGTGCCGGGAACCAGCAGTAATTTTGATGTGATCTTTCTCGAGAATGCCTCCGCCGAAGAGCTGGCCCTGATCGGGACGCAGATCCTGGCGCAGGGAGGAACGCCAACGCGCCGGTCGCGCGGGACGGCGGCGACAGCCCCGGGGAAAGTTTTGGCATATCCGCGCTCCAATGCCCTGATTGTCCTTGCCGAAGCTGAAGAAATTGTGACGATTCGTGCTCTAGTGCTCAGTCTCGATCGTAAAGAGATGGGGACCCCTCGTTCGAATATCAATGTCTATTATCTTGAGAACGCCGATGCCGAAACATTGGCCAAGACCCTCAATGAAATTATCTCCGGCGTGAAGAGCACTCAGGCGAAGAAGGTGTCGGGACAAGCGGCGGCCCCGACTGAGCCGGTCAGTATTACCGCCGACAAAGCGACCAACGCCCTGATTATCAATGCTCTTCCTGAGGACTACGACGCCCTCAAGACGATCGTCAAGCAGCTCGATATCCGCCGCAAGCAGGTCTTTGTCGAAGCGCTGATCCTCGAACTCTCCATGGAGGCGACGCAAAAGCTCGGCAGCACATTGCAGGGGGCGGCTGTCAGCAGCACCAATGGCGGCGTCTTCGGGGTTTCCAATCAGACTACAAGCAGCAATATCGGCATGTTAGCTTCTCCTGCCAGTCTCCTGACCACAGCGGTTGACGGCATCATGCTCGGCGGCTTTTCCAAAATGGTTAACGTCACGGTCGACGGCGTAACGACACAGATCCCGGCCCTCTCGGCCTTGATCAACCTCTCCAAGACCGACACCGATGTCAACATCGTCTCGGCGCCCCGCCTCCTCACCTCGGACAACGAAGAAGCGCAGATCGTTGTCGGCTCGAACGTGCCGATCATTACCTCGCGCTTGACCAACGCCGTCAGTACCTCCACCAGCAGCAGCAGTGGACTGGCGACGAGTGTGTCGGTGGAACGCCAAGATGTCGCCCTGACCTTGCGCTTCACCCCGCAGGTGACCGAGGGGAATCTCGTCCGGCTCAAGATCTTTCAGGAGATCACCGACCTGGCAACGAGTAGTGTCGGCTCCGTCGATCAGGTCGGCCCGACCTTTACCAAGCGTCTGTTGCAAAATACCGTCGTTGCGGAAGACGGCAAGACTGTTGTCCTTGGCGGCTTGATCGGTAACAGTGTGCAGGAAGTCATCACCAAGGTCCCATTTTTTGGCGATATCCCTTTGATTGGCTGGCTCTTTAAACGCAAATCGACGACCGTAAAGAAGACCAACCTGCTAATCTTCATCACCCCGCGGATTGTCCGTAATGGTGAAGATCTGGCGCGGGTGACGCAGTCCAATCGCGAAGCGATGAACAAGTTTCAAAGTAGCGAGATGAATGATTCTCTGAAGAAGAACAAGTACGCTGATGCGGCGATGGAGCAGCTGAAATTGTCCGACCCGACCCTGCTTGAAAGCGTTCCCCATGAGTGAGTGGGTTCTCCTCGGCGAAATTCTGGTCGCAGCGGGGGATCTTTCCGCCAGCGTCCGCGACATCGCCCTTTCCCAGCAGCAGGCCAAACCGGGGCGCCGCCTCGGGGATCTCCTGCTGACCCAAAAGAGTGTTACCCCGTTGCAACTCGCCCGCGCCCTGGCTTGCCAGAGTGGCCTGCCGCTGCTGGAGACGATCCCGCCCGAAACCTCCCTTGCCGATCTCGGTAACCGCTTGAGCCTTGCCTATCTCAAGGATCTCCGCATCTTCCCTCTCGGCCGGCAGGAGGATGGACTGCATGTTGCGGTGGCTGATCCCTATGATAGTCGGCCCCGCAATGATCTTGCCATCCTCACCGGGGAGCGTATTCTGCCGGTTGTTGCCCCGGCCGACGAAATCCTTCGGGCCATCAATCGTGACTTCGAACGCCGCTCCGAAGGGGCGAAGGAGATGGTCGAAGAGATTGCCGCCGGCGACAATGACAGCCGCGCCCCGGAACCCGAAGATCTCCTGGATGTCTCTGACGAAGCGCCAGTCATCCGCTTTGTCAACAGCCTTATCACCCAGGGGTACAAAGAGCGGGCGAGCGACATTCACATCGAACCCTTCGAGACGGAGCTCATCGTCCGTTATCGCATCGACGGCATCCTCTACGAAGCGCTGCGGCCGCCGCATAAATCCCATGCTGCCATTGTGTCGCGTATCAAGATTATGGCGGCTCTCAATATCGCCGAAAAGCGCCTCCCTCAGGATGGCCGCTTTCGCGTCCGTATCGCCGGCAAGGATGTCGATGTCCGCGTTTCGACCCTGCCGACCGCTTTTGGCGAACGGGTGGTGCTGCGTCTCCTCGATCACGGCAGTCAGGTGCTGCAGTTGGAGGATATCGGCCTTGAAGCGGATCTTCTCCGCCAGCTTGATGCCATGATCCGCAAGAGTCACGGTATCTTCCTGGTTACCGGCCCGACCGGATCCGGCAAGACGACGACCCTGTATGCCGCCCTGACCCGCCTCAATAATCGTGAAAAGAATATCATCACCGTCGAAGATCCGATTGAGTACCAGCTTCCCGGCGTCGGGCAGATTCAGGTCAACGCCAAGATCGATCTGACCTTTGCCAATGGTTTGCGCTCTATCCTCCGGCAGGATCCCGATATCATCATGGTCGGCGAGATCCGTGATGCCGAGACCGCCGAGATCGCCGTGCAGTCCGCCCTCACCGGTCACATGGTCTTTTCGACCCTGCATACCAACGATGCGGCCGGTGCCCTCACCCGCCTCGTCGAGATGGGGATCGAACCCTTCCTGGCGGCTTCCTCCATCGTCGGTATCATCGCCCAGCGTCTGGTCCGGCAAATCTGTCCACACTGCCGCGAATCGTATCACCCCTCCCCTAATCTCCTGGCCGACGCCGGTCTCCCCAATGATGGCGCCCTTTATTACCGGGGTCGCGGCTGCGAGCGCTGCATGGGGCTCGGTTATCGCGGACGTAGCGGCATCTATGAACTCCTGCCGGTCGAGGAAGAGACCCGCGAGCTCCTGCTGGCGCGCAAGGATGCTGCGACGATCAAGGCAGCAGCGCAGCGCAAAGGGATGAAGTCGCTACGCGATGCCGGTCTGGCTAAAGCGGCCGCCGGCGAGACCACTCTCGAAGAGGTGCTGCGCGTCACTCAGGAGGAGGTCTAGAATGCCCCTCTTCGATTACGCCGGCTTTGACGCCAATGGCCGCAAAGTCAACGGCAGTGTCGAAGGAGCGGGACGGCGTGCCGTCCTTGCCAAGCTGCGCGAGGAAGGGATCTACGCCACCGAGGTGCAGGAAACGACTGGCGCGAGCAAGGGGTTTTTCGGCGGCTTCGCCCGGCAAAAGGTCGCCGTCGATGAACTGGCGATGGCGACGCGGCAGATTGCCGTTCTCCTCGCAGCCGGTTTGACCCTTGACGAAACGCTCGCGACTGTTGGCGGTCAGGTGGAAAACCGCCAATTCGGCCGGGCCCTGGCGCTGGCGCGCGAAGCGGTGATTCAGGGGGAGGCGCTGCATATCGCCCTGAGCCGCCATCCCCGTATCTTCTCCGATCTTTATGTCAACATGATTCAGGTCGGCGAAAGCAGCGGCACCCTCGAACTGACCCTGGAGCGCCTTGCCGATTTCCTCGAAGACCAGGCGAAGCTGCGTGGCCGCATCCTCGCGGCGATTACCTATCCCCTGCTGATGGCAGTGGTCGGCGGTTCGGTGTTGGTCTTTCTTGTCGCGTTCGTCGTCCCCAAGATTACCCGGATGATCGAAGATCTCGGCCAGGCGCTGCCGCTGCCGACCCGCCTCCTCATCGGTGGCAGCCATTTCCTGAGCAATTACGGCTGGATCCTCCTGATCCTGCTGGCGATCGGCTTCGTCGTTCTCGCCCGTTATCTACGAACAACGGAAGGGCAGCTACGGCGTGACACGATCGCCCTCAAACTCCCCCTCTTTGGCCGGCTCAATACCCAGATTGCTTCGGCGCGGCTGACCCGCACTTTGGCAACGCTGCTGCAAAGCGGCATGCCGATGCTCAAGGCGCTGGAGATTGCCCGGCAACTCGTCGGTAACCGCGTCCTGCAACGCGCCCTGGCGGAAACGAGCATGGCGGTGCGCGAAGGGGAGGGGCTGGCTGAACCGCTGCGCCGCTCCAAACTTTTGCCGGCGATGGTGACCCAGATGATCGCCGTCGGCGAAAAGAGCGGTGAGCTCGAAACCATGCTGCTGCGCGTCGCCGATACCTATGAACAACAAGTCGATTTGGCGATCAATCGCCTCCTCTCTCTCCTTGAACCGCTGATGATCCTGGTCATGGGGAGTGCCGTTGGCTTCATCGTCATGGCTATCCTCCTGCCGATCTTCGAAGCGAGTCAGGGGATGAAGTAGGGGTACGGCGTGCCGTGCCCGATCTGTAAACACAATGACGTTAAGGGGCACGGCACGCCGTGCCCCTACAAAAAAGGGATTTTTATGAAAAAACACCAAAACAATCGCGGATTCACCCTCATCGAAATCATGGTCGTCGTCGTTATTCTCGGCATCCTCGCCGCCTTTGTCGTCCCCAAGCTCCTCAGCCGCCCGGACGAAGCGCGGATCACCAAGGCGGCTACGGATATCAAGGGGATCGAGCAATCCCTTGGCCTCTTCAAACTCGATAACGGCTTCTACCCGACAACCGAACAGGGTCTGACGGCGCTGGTGAGCAAGCCGACGATCGGTCGCATCCCGACCAAATATCCGGAGGGTGGTTATCTGAAGCGGGTTCCGACCGATCCTTGGGGGACGCCGTACATCTATCTGTCGCCTGGCACCCATGGCGACTTTGACCTGATCTCCCTTGGCGCCGACGCCGAAGCCGGCGGTGAGGGGAATAATGCCGATATCGAAAGCTGGAAGCTCGACTGATCGCCACACGGCGGAGCAGATTGATGAACGTCGCAACGGGTCCGTACGCGTCACGTGGCTTCACCCTCATCGAATTGATGGTGGTCCTCTTTCTCATAGCCCTCTTTTCGTCGCTGGTCATCCCCCGCCTCCCGGAGATCGATGCCGGTGGCCCGGAGCGCGGGGCGCGGCGGATTGCCGGAACCATCAAGTTCCTTTACAACGAGGCGGCCCTGAGCGGCAGAGAGCATCGCTTGCTCTTTGATCTGGATAGCAACTCCCTGCGTCCCCGCACCCTGAATGATCTTCGCGAAGTGGTGGCGGTTAAAGGCTTGGCGGCGGAGAGCAAGCTGCCGAGCGGGGTGAAGCTCCTCGATGTGTCGGTGGCCGGGCAGGAGAAGGTGACCAGCAGCATAACGACTCTGACCATCTCGCCGACCGGCTGGCTGCCGCAGACGGTCATTCATCTCGAAAGTGCGGATCGTCAGATTTTGACCATCCGGTTCCTTTCTTATACCGGCAGCGCCGAGGTTTATGAGGGCTATCGTGAGTTCTGAGCGATCGGTGCGCGGTTTCACCCTCCTCGAAGTGATGATCGCCACGGCGATTGTCGCGGTGGCGGTGACCGTCCTCCTCGGCCTCGGCAATCGCTCGCTGGCGGTGCACGATCGCTTGCAGCAGACCACTCGCGCCACCCTGCTCGCCCAAAGCCGCCTTGCCGAGATCGAGGTCGCGGCCCGCAAGGAGAACAGCCGTCAGGACGAAAGCGGCGATTTTCCGGCTCCCGACGAACGCTTTCGCTGGCAAAGCGTCTGGCTCGATACCCCGCTGCCGTCGGTGCGACGCATCGATCTGACCGTGAGTTGGGGAGCAGTTGAGCGCAACGAAGCAGTGACGCTGACCTCCTTTGTCCGCGATAGCAGTTCGTTATGAAACGCAGCGCCGGCTTCACCCTTATTGAGGTGCTGATCGCGGTCAGTCTCACCGCCATCGTCCTCACCGCGATCTACGGAGTCTTTACCGCCGTCTTCACCGCCAGGCAGCAGGTGCTGGTCGAGAGCGAAACGTCACAGATCGGGCGGGTCCTCTTTGAGCGACTCGGCCGCGAGCTGCGCGGCGCCTGGATGCCAGCGTCGGGGGGGCAATTCTTTCTGGCAACGACGGATCGCGACGGCCGCCCCGAGCTCCGCTTTGCGACCGCTTCAACGACGTTGGCGGCGACCGGGCGCGGCGGCATGGCGGCCCTGCGTTACGGCTTGCAACCGATGGACAGCAGCGCCAGTGATCGCCTTTATCTCGTCCGCAGTGAAGAGCCGTATCATCTTCGTGATCGCCTTGACAGCGGCTCCTACCCCTTGTGTGGCAATGTCAAAAGTGTCCTGTGGCGTTTTTATGGGGCCAATGGCTGGGTGGACAGTTGGTCAGGGGAAGGGAACAACCCCCTGCCGCAGTTGGTGGAGTTGACGATCACTCTTCTTGATTCGGAGAATCGCGAAACCTTGCTGCGCGGCACCTTCGATCTCCCGGATGGGGCGTCGCGATGAGTGTTGGTAATCAGCGCGGTGCCGTACTCCTTCTGGTCCTTGTCGTTGTCGCCCTCCTCTCGGCGCTCCTCACCGATTGGGCCTTTTCGACTCTGGTCGATCTGCGTTTGACTGAAACTTTCCGCGACAGTAATCGCGCTTATTATCTGGCGCGCGGCGGGGTGGAGGTCGGGCGGCAGCTGCTGCGCGACGATAACAATGGCTACGATACGCCGAGCGAGATGTGGGGGGTGGGGATTCCTTCTTATCCGGTTAGTGACGATGCGACGGTTTCGATCCGTATCGTCGATGCGGATGGCCGCTTCAATCTCAACAAGGTGGTCGATAACCTCGGTGAGAATCCGAATCCACTCATGCGGGATCGTTTACGCCGGCTGTTGACCCAGTTGGAGATTGACGATCCTGACGCCCTCGGCGATGCCCTGATCGACTGGATCGACCGCAATCAAACGACCTCACCGCGCGGTGCGGAAAATTCCTGGTATCAGGGGCTGGCGTCGCCGCTGGCGAGCAAGGATGGTCCGCTCGATACGGTCGACGAGTTGCTGCTGGTGAAAGGATTTACGCCGGAGATCGTAGAGAAACTGACGCCGCATGTCACAGTCGCGGGGGTCAGTCGGCTCAATCTTAACAGCGCTGGCAAAGATCTTCTGTTGGTCTGGGATAGTGACGTCACCTCTGGCAATGTCGACCAATTGTTGGAGCGTCGTCAGGAAAAACCCTTTAAATCGCTAGGTGAAGTGCAGGAGGTCCTCGGTATCGAGACCTATTCGGCCCTGAATCGCAATGTTGATATCGCCGTGACCAGTCAGTTTTACCAGATCCGCAGCGTTGCCCAGGTCAACGACGGAGTGCGCACGGTCGAGGTGCTCTTGGAAAAAGCCGGGAACCGGCAACTCTGGCGGCGGGTATATTGATATCGTTAGTTTATAAATTGTAGGGGCAATTCATGAATTGCCCGATTGCAAATTTATTGCGGTAAAATCAGGGCGGTTCGTGAACCGCCCCTACATGGAGGTCATGATATGGCACAACAACAAATCTATCTCGTCGGCGCCGGCATCACCGGCTGGGAAGGGTTCGGCAGCAAGGCGCGGGAAGTTATTGCCGCTGCCGACCTGTTGCTCGGACATCAGCGCCATCTCGACATCTTCCCCGATTTCAGTGGTGAAAAGCGCGAGTTGCCAGGCCTCCCCGAAGTGTTGGAGTTCCTGCGCAGCAGTGAACAACGTGTCGTCATCCTTGCCTCCGGTGACCCCAATTTTTTCGGTATTGCCCGCTTTCTCCTCCGTAATCTCCCCAAGGAGCGGATCGAAATCCTCCCCAACGTCACCAGTGTCCAGTACGCCTTTGCCCAGATCAAAGAGCCCTGGGATGACGCCATCTTTGTCTCGGTCCATGGTCGCGGTCTCAAGGGGACGATCGACCGCATCGTTGCCGCCGAGAAAGCCGCCGTCCTCACTGACGAAAAAAATACTCCGGCCGTGATCGCTGCCGAACTCCTCGCCCGCGGCGCCGAAGGTTATGTTGTCTGGCTCTGCGAAAGCCTCGGTCTAACGGACGAAAAGTTCACCCGCACCGACGTCAAGGGATTGCTGGAACTGCCCGCGGCCCCCCTCAATATCGTCATATTCATCAAGGTCTGGGAGCCGACGTTACAGCAATATCCGCTGCTCGGTATCCATGATGACGAATTCGCCTCGGTGAAAAAGCTCATTACCAAGCAGGAAGTTCGCGCCGTCACCCTCGCCAAACTGGCGCTGCAGGATGATCTCGTTCTGTGGGATATCGGCGCCGGCAGCGGCTCAGTCTCGATCGAGGCGAGCAATCTCCTCCCCAACGGCAAACTCTTTGCCATCGAAAAGAATCCCGAGGCTCTGATCCATCTGCGTGACAACTTGAAGAAGTTCGTGGCCCGCAACGTACAGCTCATCGAAGCTTACGCTCCCGAAGGGATTGAAGGGCTCCCCGATCCTGACCGCGTCTTTATCGGCGGCTCCGGCGGCAACCTTGAAGAGATCATCAACTTTATCGACAAACGCCTCAAGGCCGAAGGGGTGATCGTCCTCAACGCTGTTACTCTCGATACCCTGACCAAGGCGGTGGAGTTCTTTGAAGATCACGGCTATCTCCTCGAAATCGTCTGTATCAATGTTGCCCGGACCCGTAATCTCACTGAATACCGCATGTTTGAGGCGCAGAATCCGGTTTATATCATTACCGCCAAGAAGGAAAACTGACCTTCACCACCCCCGACCCCTCCTTAACTAAGGAGGGGTCGGGGGTGGTCGCTTCAAAAGAAGTTTGGAGAACTAAGTAATTGAAAAATAACGACATTGCTACCATCTACGCCGTCGGCGTCGGTCCCGGCGACCCGGAATTAATCACCCGTAAGGCCGAGCGGATCCTTCGCAGCGTCGATGTGATCTGCGCTCCGACCGGACAGGCCGAAGCGGCGAGTTTTGCCCTCTCTATCGTCGAACCCTATCTCGACCGCAGTCGCCAGCGCATTGTCGAACAGGTCTTCCCTATGAAGAAGGAGGAGGCCGATCTCCTCCCCTTCTGGCGCGAAGCCGCCGCCACCGTCGCCGCCCACGCCCGTGCCGGCCGCAGTGTCGCCTTCATCACCATCGGCGATCCCTTCTTGTATTCAACCTTCCTTTATATCTACCGGATTCTCAAAGAGGACTATCCGGACGTGCCGCTGGAGATTGTCCCCGGCATCTCAAGTGTCTTCGCCGCTGCTGCTGCCGCCGGCGTCCCGCTGGGAATGGCATCTGACCGCATCGCTATCCTGCCGGCGACCTATGAAACGGATCAGCTCCGGCAGGTTTTCCACGACTTTGATACGGTGGTGCTGATGAAAGTGCATCGGCGTTTTGACGCCATCCTAGCACTGCTGACCGAGCTGGATTTGCAGGATAATGCCGTCTATGTGCGCCGGGTCAGCTCTGAACAGGAAGAGATTGTTACCGATCTGACCTCTTTGTCGGAAAAAACTCTTGATTATATGTCCTTGCTGATTATGCAAAAAACCATCGCAGATCGTTGAGCAAGGTAAGGATCCTCCTTTTTTGCTTTGAATTTACAGTCCGTTATGTTATTGCAGCACAACGTCTCATGTGATATTTTTCCAAAAATTTAGAAGATTTAATTATTTAAGGAGAGCCAAACACGATGAAAAAAACCACGGCCTTGTTTCTGACGGTGATATTTGTTGTTTTTGGAGCCATGACTCCGTCTGCCCGCGCCGAGCACTTCGGTCCCGTCCGTTCCTTTTTGACCGCCGGTGAGCTCTCCCTTGGTGTGGGCGGCGGGGTTTTGCATGATACCTGGACGGCCGGCGGAGATAGCTTGTTCCGGCAGAAAACTGCTTATGCCAAAGTGGGTTTCGGGCTTGGCAGTGCGTGGGCTTTGGGTCTTCGCGGTGGAGTCGTCGACATGGACAGCGTTACGGGCGTCGATTTTTCCTCTAGCCCTGTCCCCTTTGTCGGCGCCACTGTCGGTGGCCCGATCTATCAGGGAAAAACTCTGTCTCTTGGTCCGGTTGTTCAAGTGAGCTATGTGTTGAAGCCCTTTGATAACGACGGCGTAGAGATTGAAGATATGATAAAAGCCTCTGTGGCTTTTATGGCTCAGCTTGAACTTGAGGATGCCAGTCTTTATTTCGGTCCGACCTTGAGTTTTGGTGATGCAACTGCCACTGGCAATGTTGATCTTGAACTTAGTAAGCGCTATGCCGGGGTTATGGGCATCCGCTGGCGTCTTCCTGATAATTGGCCGACGAATGAGAGCAAGACTTTTTTGGATTTCGAGCTTTCCAACGACGATTTTCAGCTGAACAGGTCAGACCTGACTGTCGAGCTTAATGTGACTTTTTAATTAATCGGAGAGTTGATAATTTTCAACAGGAGATGACAATGAAAAAAATATTTCTTATTTTTCTTCTGCTCGGTAGCGTAGTCCTGCCCGGTTGTGGAGATTACGAAGACGAAGCGCCCCGGGTTGTATGGACGAGCCCGAGTGCCGGCACGCAAGATTTTCTTGGCAAAGAGATCTTGGTCTCCTTCAATATGGAGATGCAGGCAGAAAGCCTGACTTTGTCAACGGTTTACGTTAAAAATGAATCTACAAATGCAGTCTGGCCACTGGCAGCCGCGGAACCCGACACCGACTGTCAGATAACGATCTCTAGCGTTGCACCGGGTGTCGGACTGGAAGCCAATATTAATCAGACTTTTCTATACGAGATTGATGATGCCTGTTTGTTAACCCCTGCAAGTAATTTGACATTGTTTGTTTCGCAAAATGTCAGATCAAAAACCGGTCAAACTCTCGAAGCACCGTATAGCGTCCAATTCACAACTGCCGCCAATTGATTAGATCGTTTATGACTCTCGGGGCACCTTCTCCACCAATGGGAAGAAGGGATACTTAAACAAACTTAAGCAAAGGGCCCGGAAGAATTGATCTTCCGGGCCCTTTGTCATCGTTGCATGAGTTATTTGTTGAAGCTTACGCCCCGCCGCCCTCTTTGACTTCGAGGGGGGGATTGATTAGCGACTTGATCAGTTCGCGGTTCATGCGGCTGATAAAGGTTGCCTTGA
>PHAV01000018.1 GCA_002841765.1 Deltaproteobacteria bacterium HGW-Deltaproteobacteria-4
GCCGATAGAGGACTTTCACCACCAAGTCGCGATTCAGCCACCATAGCTGAATCGATGGCGCTTACACGCCACGCGCCCTGCCGGGCGCACCAAGAAAAAAACCCGGCCGCTATGCGGCCGGGTTGATGATCCCCACTATGTGGCAATTAGAACTTGTAGCCGAGACCGACATTGCCGCGCCAGGCGGTGCCGTCCAGATCGCCATAAACGTAAGGGTCCTTGTCCTCGATCTGCTGCCATGCCACCTGGACAGTCGTATAGAGGGCCGGGGTGAAACTATAGATGCCCCCGAGAGACAGGTCGGTCTGAGTGTAATGTAGATCGGAATAGCTGCTCATTTCCGACATCAGTGTTGGATCGTAAAGATTGTCCAGAACCGGATCGTCAATCAAGGCATTGTAGCTGACCGAGAGGTCTTTCCAGTCGGCGCGGGCGTCACTGTAACTGGCGCCAGCAGTGAGCTTGAGTTTTTCCGTGGCCGCAAAATCGGCATTAAGAGAAAGGTTGTGGACATCGGTGTTGTAGTCGGTCTGATTACAGGTCGCCCCAAACTGGGACGATACGATTACGCCTGCTCAGCCATCGTACCAGCCCTGACAGAACGTCGATTCAGCTCTCTGCCCGAGATAGTTGTAGGCAAAGGTGAGGTTCAGCTTTTGGGCCGGGGCGTACCAGAAGGAGAGGGTCGGACTGAGGGTTTCCTGTTTCCACTCAGAACGGTCGAGTTCGTTCCATTCGTTGCGATAGCGGATCGCTGCCGTCGTCGAGAAGTTGGAAGCCGGCGACCAGGTGGACGAGAGCTTCCCTTCATGCACGTTTTCGGGCTGATTGCTCAGATCGGTCTGGCGCAGGTCGTAGAACGCAGTGCCATAGAGCGGACCGGTGCCGATCAGGATATTGGAAGTCGTCCCCGCAGGATCCGTGATTGTATAAGGATACCCTGTGGCCGGATCGATGAAACCGGCAGCATTCTCATGCATGAACGGGTCATCAATGTTCTGGTAGGTGTAGCCGGCGCGGAAAGTCACCCCCTTGGCAAGAACCGTTTTCAGCGTCGCTTTGGCGGTCTGCTTAGTAGTCTTACCGTAGTGATCACTGTCACGATCGTCAGCCTTGAACTCGTAGCCGAGGTGCAGGGTCGACTTGCGCGCTAAGCGCCAGACGGCATCAGCGCCAAGGGTGACAACGTCGCGGCTTTCGACTGATTCATAGGTTTTGGTTATCCCTGCCAACAGGACAGTTGGCGGGACGGGGAAGTTCGGCTGAGAAGCTGCTCCCATCGGATAGAAGGTGATGACGGAATCGTCCGTCTCCACCTGCTCGAGTTTGCCGTGCAGCAGCACCTTGAGCGAATCGGTGAGCTTGGAGGTTACGCGGAAGCCGTAGCCGTCATAGGTCGACTTGAGCTCCTGATCGGAGATGTCCCAGATTCCAACCTCGCCCTGCTTGCGGCTTTTGGTGGCACTGTTGACCAAGCTGCCGATCAGCGAGGTGTCATTGGTAACATCCATCCGCGCCTTGAGGACATGGCTCTGCTTCTTTGAATCCGGCGTCTGGTCGTAAGGCAATGACGATATTTCATTGTTATACACGTCATAGTCGTAAAGTAGGCGATTGTCGAATGTGCCAAAGTCTGCTGTATAGTTGGTCGACGGAGAGGGTGAAAGGGCCGGGTCGTAGACCCGGGTCGGAGCCGCGGCATTTTCGCGGAACTCACTATTCTTATAGTTATAATCGACAGTGAGCAGCCCGAAGCGTCCGGTGGCGCCAGCGGAGAACTCGGAGGTGTTCTCGTCGACCTCGCGGCTGCCGCCGGTAACGTGACAGGAAGTACACTTGCTCATGCCGATCGACTGCTCGGTCCCTTCACGCTTCTCGTTGCGCAGACCGGCATGAAAGGTGACATTGGGCAGAAACGGCAGGGTCAGGTCGGCGTTAGCCTTGGCTTCCTTGCGGGTAATCTCGAAAACCTGATCTTTAGCGAAATCCTCGCCGTAGACGCTGGCCCGGCCGATCTGCTGCCAGGTGACCGCTTGTCCTGCAATAGTAGGGGGAAGCGCTGCCAGGTTGGTTGCATACCAGTTTCCAAAAGCATCTTTGCCAATATAGGCAGGGATGTTGTTTGGGTTCAATGCTTCATTCGGACTAGGTCCAAGGCTCCAGATACTGGTGCCTGCGGCAGGAAGTCCAGCTGCATCAATGCTTACCGGGTTACCGGGGTTGTTGCTGGCAAAGAGGTTCGCCCCCGGCACCGCCGCATTCAGATAATCGATGCGGTCATGGCCGAGCTGGTGCTTGAAGGCGCTGTAGTCGCCTTTGACCCGCAGGATGCGCTCAAAGTCGAACTTCATCTCGACATTCGGATCGTCGTTGCCGAGTACATCGATCGACAGATCGACTGCAGTGGTCGGTGAAACTCCGTGAAAATCGAAGATGCCGTAACCGGTAACGCCGTCGTTGTCGCGGCGTGAATATTCATTGACCCGCGCACTGTCCTTGCCGATATCCTGCCCGTAGACCCCGGCCTCGATCTGCCCGCCGACGGTTTCTTCGGCTCGAGATGTCTGGGGTGAGAGCAGGCCGACCAGCACGAGGGCGAGCAGCCATTTGTTTCGTGTTCGCATTTTTTCCTCCTGATTCAATCGTCCGCTTAGCGGGTTAGGCCTTTACCGCCATCCGGGAAACCAACGGGATTCCCATCTGCATCAACACCGATGGTCGGCGAGGTCTGCGACGGCAGATCGCTGCCATGGACCTGACTGTGACAAACCGTGCATTTGGTGCCGAATGCCTGCTGCCAGCTGTGCTCGCCGAGGGTGTTAGTCATTGGCACGGTCACTGCGCCAGTGGTGTTCGGCGTGCCGGTAATGGTCGTCACCGGTGTGCCGTCTGGGTTGTAAGCGCTGAAGGCCACATTGGTAGCCGGCACCGTCGCTCCAATCCGCATGGCGTGAAAATGACTTTCATGGCATTGCAGACAAAGGAAAGGCTCATTCTGCTTGAGCAGATTGTCGGCTACAGTACCGTGCGGATCGTGACAGATGCCGCAATCTTCCTGAACCGGCGAGTGCTCAAAGACAAAGGGACCCTGGTAACGGGCATGGCACTCGAAGCAGAGGGCCGTGGCCCGCTCCTCGGTCAGTTCGGCGCCGTGCGGGTTATGGCAGCTGGTGCAGGTCATCTTCCCTTCCTTGACCGGATGATGGGACGGAAAGTTGGCCTTGGCCATCTCTTCCTGATGGCAGCTGTAACAGAGTTCGGGCTCGGATTTTTTCAGGTTGGCCTTGGCTGGTTTCCCTGTGGCGTGAAAGACGTGGCAGTCATCGCAGCCGACTTCAGCCAGAGCATGGCTGCTGTGACTCCAGTCGATCAGCTTGCCGCTGCTGTGGCAGGTGGCACAGATAGCTGCGGACTGGTCGCTGTGAAGCTTTGCGGGGTTGATGATCTTTGCTGTGTCGCCATCGTCGACATGCAGACTGGCCGGGCCGTGACAAGCCTGGCAGCCTGACTGCGCACCGAGCAGATCCGAGTTTGCCAGACGGAGATGGACGTTGCCGGTCATGGCTACCGAGACGTCCTCGTGACAGTCGAGACAGCTCTGCTGCTCGACATAGGTGGCTCCCTCGATCGTCGGCAGGGTCAGAACCCGCTGGCGGATCGCACCGGTGGCACAAGCGGCCAGGACGGCGATCAGCAGCAGAAAACGTGCCGGTCTCAGGATTTTTAGCAAAACAGACGCTTTCATGTTGACTCCTTGTAATGCACATTCATCAGGTTTCACCTCATAATGATCGGACTTAAGCGACGCTTGGCAGTCAAACTCCTTTCTGTGCGTGGGATTGCACCAATATGCAGGTGCATCATTAGACGATATTCATAACTTATCGTGTTGATAGTATCTCAGGGAAAAAGAAATGCAAGTGAATCTTTCTGATAGGGTCATAAGAAGATTTTATCCCATGACATCAAGTGTCTTGACAGTTTGTGGTCTTCCTTCCAGAAAAAACAGGATAAGAAAATTAAATTCGTTGCGCTTCCGAAAGGACACTATCTATAAAAACACGCAAAGCGCAGCGAGTCTCTGTTTTCTGTGATTGACTTGCCCTTCTCACTTGCATTATCCTTAAAACTCAAACGCTTTGTTGCGTGTCTTACGATAAGACAATTTATTCGCTAGGCCCCGTGCGCACATAGTCGAGCTGAAGGGGGCGGCAATTTTGCCGCCCTTTCGTTTTTACGAACAAATTCTGGGAGCAACATCTGATGGTAAAAAAATTGTCTACCGGTGATATCACCGAGGCGCGCTGTACCCGTTGTCAAGAGATCATGAACCACACGATCGTCGCCATGGTTGAAGAAAAGATTGTCCGTGTTCAGTGCAATACCTGTAACGGTGTACATAATTACCGCAGTCCACTCCCAGCCAAAAAGGCTGCCGCGAAGAAACCCATAACGGCAAAGACAACCACACCACGAGTGAGTCGCAAGGATCCGGCCGCAGGCGAAAAGCAGGAGTGGGCCGAACAGATTGTTAAGATGCAGCCGGAACTGGCGATTGCCTACAGCATGGAAGGCAAGTACAAGGTCAACAGTCTGGTAAAACATACGACCTTCGGACTCGGTATCGTTAAACGCCAAAGCCCGGGCAAAGTGGAGATGCTCTTTGCCGACGGAAAGAAAATGTTGAAAAGCCAGTAAGAATCTCTCAAGAGGGCGCGTCCCTGCGAGGCGACTGTTATGGTCGCCTCCCTTTTTTTGTGCGGCGCGATCCTTGCTTTCGACCTTTTCCAGAGAACCCGCAGGAGCCATGCATCTTCATCTTGTCACTCTTCATGTCAAGCGTTCTCCGCAGTCCGTCCCTCTCGCTGCCGCCTTTCTTCAAGCCAGCATTGCCGCCCATTTTCAGCCTTCATCCCCGATCAGAGTCAGCACTGCGGATTGCATCTGTGGCACTGCTGTCGAGACGGTATTGGAAAGGATTGTCGAAGCAAAGGCCGATATCGTTGGCTTTAGTCTTTACGTCTGGAACCGTGCCGAGGTCTCCCTTTACACGCAGCAACTGCGGGTGCTTTTCCCGAGGATGATCCTCCTTGGCGGTGGGGCAGAGGCGACCGCCGATCCCGCAGGGATCATGGCGGAGGCGCCCTTTGACTTCCTGATTGCCGGCGAAGGGGAAGGGACGCTGCCGGAACTTTTGCACCGACTCCAACACGGCTTGGCGCTGGACGATCTGCCCGGGCTTTTTCGCCGTCAGGACGGGAGAGTTGTGCATACACCCCCTCCTCCACCCCTCTCCCTCGACCATCTCCCCTCCCCCTGGCTTGCCGGACAGCTTGATGCTTATATCCCCGACGGGGTTCTTTGGCAGTTAGCGCGCGGTTGCTCTTTTGCTTGTGAATTCTGCTTCGATGGCATGGGAACGCGGACAGTGCGGCGCTTCCCCCTGGAGCAGGTTGCAGCGGAACTCGATTATCTCGTGCGCCATGGCGTCCGTCAGGTTTTCGTCCTCGACTCCACCTTTAATCAGGATCTCAAGCGGGCAAAGCTCATCCTGCAAATGATCCGGAAGCAAGCGCTTGGCGTACACTTTCACTTTGAGATCCGTTATGAATTTCTTGATCCCGAACTGGCCCAACTCTTTGCGTCGATTTCGTGCTCTTTGCAGATCGGTCTGCAGTCAGCATCGCCGCAGATTCTCGGCATGGTCGGCCGCAGCTTCGACCCCAAAGAATTCAGCCGCAAAATCGCACTGCTGAACCACGCCGGCGTCACTTTCGGTTTCGATTTAATTTATGGACTCCCCGGCGACTCGCTGCCGGAGTTCTGCAAGAGTCTCGACTTTGCTCTCGGACAATATCCCAATCAGCTCGACATCTTTCCATTAGCGATCCTCCCCGGTACCCCCCTGGCGGGCAAAAGCGGAGAGTTGCAGCTGCAGTACCTGCCACATCCCCCCTACACCATCCTGGCTACGCCGACCTTTTCCGCCCGGGATCTGGGCGGCGCCCGCCGCCTCGCCCAGGCCTGCGACATCTTCTACAGTCGGGGCAAGGCAGTGGCATGGTTTAACTCCATCGCTGCCGGACTAAAGCTCTCCCCTTCCGTCCTCCTCCTCGCCTTTGCCGACTGGGTTCTGGCGGAGATTGGCCATGACCCTAAACCTGAGGAGCAGGCCGATGAAACGATCTGGTCATGGCAGCGGCGCTTTCTCAGTGAGATCTTTCCGCGTCAGAACGTCGCAAAATTACTGCCGATGGCCCTCGACCTCGTCGATTACAACTATTATCATGCAGCAATTGTCCAGTCTCCGCCTCCCCGGAGCCCTAAAGCCAGGGAACTGGCGAAGATCGACGCGTTGCGCACCCCTTTGCGGCGGAGTGACTCCGCCCGCTTCGCGACCTTTCACTATGACATCGAGGAACTTTTGCAGCTCGGTGCGCCACAGCTCACCGCGGCCGTCCCCATGCTCAAAGCGGTGGGTTCTTTTGCCGTCCTGTATTCCGGAGACGGTGCAGTCTGCACGGAAGTTCTCCCGCAAATGTATTTCCAGTTACTGATGGAGCTGAATGGAAATCGGCCGGCAGAAAAGCTGGCCGCCACGCTGGGAATCAGCAGCAACGAGGCCCGGAAATTTTTAAAGATTGCCCTGCAAGAAGGGATCGTCGCTGCCGCACCCGGGCGAGAAATCCCTGCTTTGAAAAAAAATTGAAAAAATAGTTGCATTGGCGGAGGAGAGCGTGTAAAGTTCGTCAGTAAGTTTGTGTAACCTTTTTTGTTCAACAATTGACAGCGTGTCAGTAAGGAACAGAACACACAGACATCCAGTTTGTGTGTGTTTTTGTTTGTTGTTACAAGAAGTAGAGTTTGCACAACAATTTCAACCGGCCCCAAGGGGGACGAAAAGGAGCAAGACAATGGCAGAAGGTACAGTCAAATGGTTTAACGACGCCAAAGGGTTCGGATTCATTCAGCAGGACAATGGTCCGGACGTCTTTGTTCACTTCTCTGAGATTCAGGGTAACGGTTTCAAATCCCTTGCCGAGGGCGATCGTGTAACGTTCGAAGTCGGTCAGGGCCAGAAAGGCCCCCAGGCCTCGAAAGTCAACAAGATTTAATTCTTGTTTGCTGACGCAGTGATCAATAAAAGCCCCGTGCCTCTGCACGGGGCTTTTGTTGTATTCTCTTCACTTAAATTGACCCGCAGTTAAATACGAACGGAGAAATGTCATGGCGATGGATGTTGTGGACTACGAAATTTTCGGTAATGAGATGCAGTACGTCGAAGTCGAGCTCGATCCGGGCGAGGCGGCCATCGGCGAAGCCGGGGCGATGATGTATATGCAGGATGGTATCGAGATGGATACCGTCTTCGGTGACGGCTCGCAGCAGGGGGGCTTCTTCGGTAAAGTCCTCGGCGCCGGCAAGCGCCTCCTCACCGGTGAGGGGCTCTTCACCACCATCTTCCACAATGAAGGGCGCGGCAAGCGTCGCGTCGCTTTCGCCTCCCCCTACCCGGGCAAAATCATCCCGGTGCAGCTCTCCGCCATCGGTGGCACGCTCATCTGCCAAAAAGATTCCTTCCTGTGCGCCGCTAAAGGCGTTGCCTTGGGGATCGCTTTCCAGAAAAAGCTCGGCGTCGGCCTCTTCGGCGGCGAAGGGTTTATCATGCAGAAGCTCGAAGGGGACGGCCTCGCCTTTGTTCACGCCGGCGGCACCCTGAAAGAGTTGGTCCTCGCCCCCGGCGAATCGCTGCGCGTCGATACCGGTTGTGTCGTCGCCTTTCAACCGACAATCGATTTCGATATCAAGTATGTCGGAAAAGTGAAGTCGGCCATCTTCGGTGGCGAGGGCCTCTTCTTTGCCACCCTCACCGGCCCCGGAAAGATCTGGCTGCAATCCCTCCCCCTTTCCCGTCTCGCCAACCGGATCATCCTCTCGGCCCCGGCAGCCGGCGGTCGTTCAGTCGGCCAGGGCTCCGTCCTCGGGGCCGGCATCCTCGGCGGCATCCTCGGCGGCAGCGACGATTGATGATACCTTTTTCTGCACGCCTCTTTGGCCCGCAACTCTCCGGCAGTGGGGTTGCAGTGACCGGAGTATGGCAAGAAGATGACAAGCTGCAGATTGCCAGTCCGGAGCAGGAGTGGAGCTCTACGAACCTGTCCATAACCGCGAGCGGCTTTAATGCTCGGGGAATAAAAATTTCCTGGCAGGACGACCGTGGTGAATTTGCCCTCTATATCGACGATGCCACCGCGCGCGACCTTTGTCTGGCCGGGGCGCCGGAGCTTTACGTCCCGCATCTGCAGCGCGCGGGTCGGGCGAAAAGCGGCGTCGAGCGCCGCTTCCGTTGCGGCTGGGCACTGCTGGGCGGACTATTTCTGATCCCCGTCCTCCTCCTCGGACTCCTTCTTCTCAAGCAGGATGTTGCCGCCGACTGGCTCATTCAACAAATTCCGGTGCATCAGGAAGCCTGGATTGGTGATATGGTCCTTTCTCAGAGTCGCCTCTCCATGCAGCTGATCGAGAGCGGCCCGAGTGTTGAGGCACTGGCCCGGATCGGCGCAAAGTTAACGACAAACTCCCCGCATCACTATCGCTGGTTCGTGGCGAATCAAAATGACATCAATGCCTTTGCCGCCCCCGGAGGCGTCGTCGTTGTCAATGCCGGACTGCTGCGCGCCATTTCCAGCGTGGAGGAGTTGGCCGGAGTTCTCGCCCATGAAATTGCCCATGCCGAGCTCCGCCATAGTCTCAAAGGGATTACCAAGAGTTTAGGGCTGCGTGCCCTTGCTTCACTGGCTCTTGGTGATTACGGAGGGACGGCGCTGGCGGAGGGGTTAAAAAAACTGACTGAACTTGGGTTTTCAAGGGAGGCAGAACTGGAAGCGGATCAGGAAGGGTTGCGGCGTTTGGTCGCAGCGGGGATTGATCCGCAGGGGATGGTACGCTTCTTAGAACTTCTCGTAAAAGAGCAGCAACTGGCTCCGCCGGAATTTCTTTCGACGCATCCTTCCAATGCCGAGCGCATTGCCGCGTTGAAACGCGAAATCGCCCTGCTGCCGAAGGATTGGCAGCCGCTCGACATTGACCTGGCGACCATTCGCGCAGGACTGCCACAACCGTAAACCACAAGGAGAAAATCTATGCCTGAGCAGGAAATGATTTCGCTGGAATGTCCCCACTGTCAGAGCGAACTTTATCAGCCGTTACCCTGGTTCAAGGAAGCAAGCTTCCTCTGTCCTACCTGCGAGAGAGTGCTCAAAGCGGAAGATTTCGCCACGATCATCGCCGCCCTAGAAGAGGAAATGGACGCGTATCATGCCGAGCTGATTCATGGTGAGATACCCGCCGCGGCAAATTGTTGCGGCAGCAAAGGGCACTGTGGGAAGGGTCACTAAAGGGGGCGAGGCTGGCAAAGAAATTCGGCACGATCCGCCTTGGCGCCGCATTTACAGCAAATGAAGAGCGGATGGGCCGAACAGAGGTCAATCTCCTGCATCAACCCCTCTTTGCGTAACTTGCAGAGATGCGGCAAGCGTTCCTCGTGCTTCGATGATTTTTCTTTATCACTCATGGGCAGAGACTCCTTTCCAGCAGAATTCCAATCTTTTTATCCTACTCTCGAAAAAAATTAAAAAACAGCCTGTTTTTTTGAAAAAAGTCAAGTATAGTTTAGTCAAGTAGTACTACTTGTAACTGAACTAACCGCAAACAAAGACAAGGAGGTCGTAGCGATCAAGGTTGTGATACCACCCACAATTTGCGGCAGTACCCTCCCGGCGCTGACAACAGTGCTGGTCTGACCCGAGCATCGGGTGAAAAGCTTTGCTAAATACGCGGGCCCACCAACAATGGTGGGCCCTACTTTTTTACACCCACCGTCCTTACTCCCCATTCTTACTCGCCGCGTAGAACCTCCAGGACTTCTACCTGCGCCGCCTCCCAGGCCGGATACGCTCCGGCCAACAAACCGAGACTGAGAGAGCCGCCTAAAACAGCGGTCACCAAAGCGAGATCGAGATGGAAAGGCATCTTGCCGAAAAAGGCGACAAGCGCGGCTAGACCGAGGCCGCCAAGGACGCCGAGAAGACCGCCGGTGACAGCCATGAGGCCGGATTCAAAGACAAACTGGCGAATAATGTCGCGCCGGCGGGCGCCGACCGCACGCCGCACACCGATTTCGAGACGACGAGTTCGCGCCAGCAGGACCATAATCGAGAGGATACCGAGACCACCGACGGCAAACGAAACTCCAGAACTGATCCAGCCGAGGGTACGGACCAGATCAAGGGCCTGCTGCTGCACCTTCATGGTGTCACGCGCCGTCATCACAAAAAAATCGTCGCGCTCCCCTTCCCCAAGATGGTGGCGTTGCCGAAGAATCGCTTCAGCCGCTGTCTTGGCCGCCGCTTCATCCTCCGAATGATTCAGGGTGATATAAACCCCGCTGATCCAGTGCTGATTGGCAAAACGTCGCAGATAAGTGGAAAGGGGGACAAGAACCTGATCATCCTGATCGGTGCCGACAATGTCCGCACCCTTCGGGGCAAGGATGCCGATGATCCGGGCGGTGGCGCGGAAGAAGAAGACCTGCTCGCCAAGAGCCGCAGCGCTGGAACCGAAGAGGCGCTCCGCCACTTTGGAGCCGAGAACGCAGACTTTAGCGCTACCCTCTTCCTCCTGAACAGTGAAAAAGCGCCCGTTTGCCAGCTGCAGATCCCGCACCTGTGCATAAATTGGCCAGACGCCGATAATCGAACTTTGCACCTTGGTGCCGCCGGAACGGACCGGCATCGACCGGGTGGCAAAAGGCGAGCCCTGCTTCGCCATCGGCAACTGCTGAATCAAGGTCTCGGCATCGGCGATGGTGAAGGTCGTTGCTTCGCGCCGCGCCCGGGAGGTACCGACCGGCGTGAAGCGCAGCTGCCCGGAGCGCGCCATAAAGAGATTGGTCCCGAGCTTGGCCGTCTCCGCTTCGGCCTTGTCATACATCGCCTGACCGATATGCTGCACTGCAGTTAAACAAAGGGCACCGAGGAGAACGCCGACGATGGCGAGGATGGTACGCAAGCGGTGGATGCGCAGCGAGGCAATGGCGATTTTGAGGACGAAGAGCATCCCTTAGACCCCCTTCAAGGCTTCGACCGGCGCCAAGCCGGCCGCTTCCCTCGCCGGTTTCAGCCCAAAGATGATGCCGATGGCGCCGGAAGCGGTCAGAGAGATGAAGAAAATCTTCCAGGAAAAGAGGATTTCGAGAATGCCGAGGCGGGCGAGGAGCTGCCCCATCCCCATGCCGAGGAGCATGCCGAAGAGCGCGCCGATCATGGTCAAGACCACCGCTTCAACAAGAAATTGCAACAGGATCGCTTGATTTTTGGCGCCGATGGCTTTCTTGAGGCCGATTTCGACGCGGCGCTCAGTCACCGAGAGATAAAAGAGGTTGGCAAGGACAAAGCCGCCGACGAGGATAGCAACGGCGGCAGTGACGCCAAGAAAAGCGACTAGTCCGCCTTTGAACATACTGATAAATTTGAGAATTTCGTCAGCGGTGAGGACGCTGAAATCGTCGTTCTCCCCCTCTTGCAGGTTGTGCAGATGGCGCAACAAAGAACGCAGGTTTTCCCGGTGAAAGGCCATATTCTCCGGGTCACTGAACTTGACCCGCAGCGCCCGGACATACTTGCGGTCCATGTTGAAGCGTTGCGTCAGAGTCGTAATCGGGATAATCAGCCGGTCATCGATCGAGCCCCCCATGCTTGCCATCCCCCGATAACGGAGTTCGCCAATCACCCGGGCCGGCAGATCATTGACGTATACCGTGGCCCCCAAAGCGGACCGCTGGCCAAAGAGCGCCTCTTTCGGACCATTGGCGAGAAGGACCACTTTGGCACCGCTATCGACATCCTCGGCGCTGAAGTCGCGGCCTTCCGCCAACGGCCAGTTCCAGACATCAGCATACCCTTCCGTCGAACCGACCAGCGTCGGCACTTCGACACTTTGATCGCCGTAGCGCAGGGTAATATTCGACTTGGCACGCATCGGCACCGAGAGATACGCGCCGGGGAGTTCAGCGCGAATCCGTTGCACGTCATTGTAGGTGAGGGTCAAGCCGCGCCAGCCGACGGCGCGACTGCCGGGATCACCGCCGATGACAAAGGCGGCGTCAGGCCCGAACATATCCATAATCTCATCGGCTTTGCGCTCGGCGCCGTCGATGGAGGCGACAATAATCGTCAACGAGGCAATACCCAGGGCAATCGCGGCAATGACGAAGGCGCTGCGCAAACGGTAGGCCCGCAGAGCAAAGAAGGCCATCAAAGTCACCCGGAGGGTAAGTCGCAGCTGTTTAATCACGACAGACCAGGCCGTCATTGAGTTCAATCCGTCTCTGCGCACAAGCCGCGGTGGCGATATCATGGGTCACTAGAATGACCGTTCGCCCCTGGCGATTGATTTGAGTTATCAGCTCCATAATCTCCTGACTGGTAGTGGAGTCGAGCTGACCGGTCGGTTCATCGGCGAGGAGGACCGCCGGATCGTTGAGGAGGGCGCGGGCGATGGCGACCCGCTGCTGCTGGCCACCGGAGAGTTGACTCGGCCGGAAGTCCATACGATCTGCGAGGCCGACCTGCTGCAAAATCTCCTTGGCGCGGCGGCGAATTGTTGCACCGCCCTCCTGACCGTAGAGGCCGGGCAAAACGACATTCTCCAGAGCGGTGAGATAAGGGATGAGATAAAAGGTCTGAAACACAAAACCGATCTTGCGATTGCGCAAGGCACTCAGTTGGTCGTCATCGAGCCCGGCTACATCGGCGCCGTCAAGGAAATAGGCCCCGGATGTCGGCCGGTCAAGGAGCCCGAGGATATGCATCAGCGTCGATTTCCCTGAGCCCGAGGGACCAAGAAGGGCGACAAATTCACCGGCCGCAATCTGCAGGTCGATCCCTTTGAGGACATCGATCGGCAGGTCACCCTGACGGTAACTCTTGGTGATGCGATGCAGATCGATCAAGGCGCTGCTCACTTCGACCCCTTCTTCTTTTCTGGATTCTTGATTTTTTCACCGCTGAGTTCCACCTGGGTGGCGACCTTGTCGCCAACCTGCAGACCGGCCAAGACTTCACTCTCCTTGACCCCGGCCAATCCCAGTTCGGCGCTGACACGGCGGATCGCACCATCGGCCCCCTGGACAAAGACCACCTGCTGATCTTCCACCCATTTCAACGCATTGTTGGGGATGAGCAAAACATCGTCCTTGGTCTGGACCACTACCTGCGCCTGCGTCGTCATCTCCGGACGCAGCTCCAGGGCATCCTTTGCCGCGACATCGACAATCGCCTGATAATAAACGATGTTGTCGCGCACTTCCGGTTGCGGTTGTATCGTGCGAATTTTGCCGTTGAAGATGCGCCCCGGCCAGGAATCGACGCGGAATTCGACCGTCATCCCCGGAGCCACCTGACCGATATCGGTTTCATCGACATAAGTCCACATCTCCAGTCGCGTCGGATCGATGACGGTGACGAGATTCGCCACCTGCAATCCGGCAACGATCATCTCCCCTTCCTGTGCGGCGATCTGACTGACCACACCGTTAATCGGACTTTTGACTTCGGTGTAGGACAGTCGGACGCGCAGAGAATCACGGGCGGCAAGGCGCGCCGCCACTTGCCTGGCGGCAACCTCGGCATTCTGGCGCGCCCCCTCCATTTCGTCTTTAGAGATGAATTTTCCATCATACAGGGCCGCCAGGCGCTCAACATTGCTCCGGGTGTAGGCTGCCCGGGCCTCGGCTTCTGCGATCTGGGCTTCGGTCTCGGCCAGTTGGGCTCGCAGTTCGCGACTGTCGATGGTCGCCACTACCTGCCCTTTTTTGACCGGATCACCAACACGCACCAGCATCCGTTCGACGCTGCCGGTGCTGCGGGCGCCGATCTTGACGATCGCGCCGACTTGGGCCTTGACGATGCCGGTCTCTTCCAGCACCTTGCGGATCGGCCCGCGCTTGACCTCAACGCTGGCGAGAATCTTCACTTCCGGTGACTTTTGTGATTTTTTCCACCACAATCCACCGCCAATCAGAAGAAGAAGGATCAGGACCATCACAACTTTCGTTCTTTTACTCATATCTTACCTCAGAGTTTTGCTGATTAAAAAAGAGCACGAAGTCTCCCTTAGCGGGGGCTCCGTGCTCTTTGCTCTTTATCATGCCAACGCGTCAAACTATTTTTATTCTAACATAAATTGCAGGTTACGATACCTTGATGTCTTGGCGGTTAACTCTGCCAGCAATGTCGGAGGGAGCGATGACTTCAACGCTTTTGCCTGCGTGTCAAACTGAGCCTCCAGGGCTCCGGCAGAGTTGGCAATTTCCGCTGACGGCACGGAGGTGAGGCACAGGTTGTAGAGTTTTTCATAGGTGCCGGAAAGTTTTTCCAAACGCGCGTGCGCATCGTTAAACTTTTTCGGCGGGGAAGAAAGAACTCCCAGTGCTGTCGCGATTTCAGCCTTCACCGATCTTAACTGCGCAAGATCTTTGTCGACAAAACGACTGCCGCCAGCCAAGGTTTCAACCTTTTTCATGCATTGATCGGTGCCGGACTTGAGACCGTACAGGGCAACGACATATTCTTTGATAAATTTCTCTTCAGCCCGATTCTGTATGTAAAGGAAAACAACGGCAGCAACAATGGCAAGGAATGCGATACCGGCACCGACTATCAAGATTTGACGGCGCAGATCGCTTGACCCTCCGCCTCGGCTGACGAACTTCTTTCCTTGTACAGATACCGGGGCAGCTGATTTACCGGTAAAGGTCGGCAATGAAAAACCTGATGAAAACTCTTTCTTTTCAAAGGGGCGTTGTGGCGGTTTTTTACTGTGAACGACGCAGTAGTCCGGATAAAGGGCCCCACAACCGGGACAATAGGTCGATTGTCCCAAGCTTTCCCCGCAATGACTGCAGTAACGCTCTCCGGCAACGGCATAACAGCGCAGCATGAACGATTCCCGGTGAATCCAATAGGAACCGCCGCATTCGGGACACTTTCCGCTTCTCCCTTTTTCAGGGATAGCGGAAAGATTCTCGTTCAAGGGCGCCGTACATTTTGGGCAAGAACATTTCATAACTCACCGCTTCTCAATCTGTTCAAAAGTGGTCTTCACCCGTCAGTTCAAAGGAGGCAAAGAGCGTATCGACTACCAGTCCTCGCCAAAACCGAGAAAAGCGCCATCCGCACCGCGCACCAAATCATCTTTGCCTGCTGCGCTAGAAACCACAGGGTCAGTAACCCCATCCGCCCCCATACTAAAGATGTCGAAATCAGTATTCAGATTAATATCAAATCTGTTTCTTGTCGGGGTATTGGAGTAGACATAGGGATTACCCCACGGATCCTTTAAATCCCCACGATTTATGTCTCCCAATGTAATAGGAAGGGATTCTGTTTCCAGAAAATAACCGATAATCTCACGCTCCAGTACTCGAACATCTTGCTTAGCCCGGCCATTTTTTGCACGAGAAACGAATTCATTGTAGGTCGGGATTGACAATATTGCCAAAGTACCGAGAATCGCAACGACCACGAGCAACTCTATCATAGTAAAACCCGCAGCAAAGGTGACAAGATGTCTTTGTCGCGGTTTGCGTTGTTGTGCGGCATAATACCTTGCGACCGAAGAAGAGCTTAGATCATGAATGGTTTGGTCTTTTGACATGGGGCGCTCGCCTTTAAACACACTTCAGAAAAAATCTTCACAGAACGGTCGATAAATAGCGAAAATTGATAATGATGTTATAAATAGACGATATTTGCATGGTGATCAAGAAAATAGTTTGATGAATGTTCGCAGAGGAAAAATCTGTTTCCCGCGTAGCTCTTGACCTGTAAATTTTTTATATATATAGTTTCTTGAATAGTAAAGGAGCCTCCATGCGCATGCGCCCCCCCTTTCTTGTCCTGCTTCTCCTCCTTTCTCCCGCTACGGCTCAGGCGCAATCGCTGGATGTTGTTAGTGCGGTGCAGCGGGCCGTAACGGATCGCCCGACGATTCTGGCCAGTCAGGCCCAGGGTCAGTCCGCTGCCAGTGCGGTGCGGGAAGCCCGCAGTCTCTATCTGCCGAAAATAGTCTTCAGCGAAACCTTCAGCATGAGCAATGAACCGGCAGGGAGTCTCTTTATTGCCCTGAATCAGGAACGCAATGTCATGAGCCCGGACAGCAGCTACAATCTCGTCAATCCCGACACCCAGCAGGATTTCGATACCCGCTTGACCCTTGAGCAAGCTCTTTTCGATGCCGATGCCGGATATCGGATCAAGGAGGCCAAAAAACGCCTGGAATCGGCTCAGGCACGCAGCGACTGGAGTCGAGAAAGCGCTGGCTTTGCCGCTTTTCAGGCCTATCTCGGTGTCCAGAATGCTCTGGCAGAACGACAGGCCACGCAGACCGGTGCAGTCGAAGCCAATGAAGTCTTGCGCATCGCCGATGAACGTTATGCCGCCGGTATCGGCTTGAAAGCTGATCAATTACGCGCCATGGTCTTTCACTCGGAAGCGAGCCGTCGTGCCCTCACCGCCCGCAATAATGTCATTATCGCCCAACGCCGCCTTGCTCTCGCCATCGGCCAGACAGAAGGCGAGATCACGATCAGTGCGCCCCTCGACAGCTCATTCTTCGACTCGTCCCCAACAGCAGCCGTCGCAGATCGTGCTGATCTCCAAGCCGTTGCTCTGGAGGTGGAGTCCCTCGCCATCGCGACCAAACGCAGTCAGGCCGCCTATCTCCCCCGCATTGATTTTTCTGGCAGCTATGCTCTTCATAATGAATCCAGCCCCTTTGGCGCGGATGCTCAGGCCTGGCATCTGGGGGCGGCACTTAAATGGGAACTCTTCGACGGTTTTCGACGTGACGCCAGTAGTGCTCGCGTCAGTGCCGAAAAGGCAGCCGCTGTTGCCAACCTCAGCGATGCCCGTCGCGAGCAGAACTTCCGCCGCGCTGAAGTCGAATTACGGATTGCCGAAGCTCGCGCCCGGAAAGAATCGGCTGAACAGGGATTAGTGGCGGCGAAGGAAGGTCAGCGGCTCCTTCAGCAACGCTACGAAAGCGGCCTGACGGATTTGGTCGATCTCCTTGCAACGCAGAGTGCCCTTGATCAAGCCCGTTCTTTTGTGGTGGCCGCCGACATCCAGCTCCTCTTCTCATTGGGGCAGGCACTCCTTGAAGACGGCCGTTTTGTCTCCACTATTTTAACGAAAGATGAGGTTTCTCCGTGAAAAAGACGATCAAGCTCCTCCCTGTAGTGATGACCTTTCTGCTGGCGGCCTGCGGCAACAAGATAGAGCCGGGACAGACAGAAGTGACGCGGGAGAGTGTCGGAGGCCTGCCGTTCGCAGTGGTCGAGGCGCAGGAGGTACCGGGGCAGGATCTCTTCATCGGCAGCATCGAAAGTGCCGATCGCGGCGTTTTGGCGGCGCGCATCGATGGCCGTGTCGGTCGACTGACGGTGCAGGTCGGCAATCCGGTCAAAGCCGGACAACTCCTCCTCATCATCGATCAGAACACCGTCAATGACCGTCTCGTCGAAGCACAGGGGGGTAAAGAAGCAGCCGCCGCTCGCCTCGATCTGGCGGAAAAGACCTACCAGCGCTACGCCCAGTTGGCCCGGGCTGAAGCCGTCACCCCACAGGAAATGGATCGCGTTTCAGCAGAGCGGGAACAAGCGCGGCAGAATTTGCAAGCCGCCAGTGCCGGCGTTGCCCAGGCCCGTACCGGTGTCGCTTATAATCACGTCATTGCTCCCTATGCGGGAATAATCTCTGAACAGCTGGTCGAAAGCGGCTCGACGGTCATGCCGGGAACGCCTCTGTTGGTCATCGAACGCAGCGGCACCCCCCAGGCGCGCATCGCTCTTCCCGAATCACTGGTGGGACAGATCTCCCTCGGCGAAACCTTGCAGCTGGAGGTCCCTGCACTGCTGCGGACGGTCAGCGGCGTTGTGACGGAGATACAACCGACCAGTGATCCGGCCACCCGTACCTTTACAGTAAAATTGTCGCTACCGACCGATGCCGGCTTGACTCCCGGCCTCTTCCTCCGCGCCAGACGGCAGGCCACTACCGGCTCGGCTCTCCTCATCCCTCGCAGCGCCCTGGTGCAACGCGGACAATTAATCGGGATTTATGTCGTTGACGCAAAGATCCTCCACTTCCGGCTGGTTAAGATCGGTCAGCAACTCGGCGACAAGGTCGAGATCCTTTCCGGCCTCAGCGCCGGCGAGACGATCGTCACCGCTGCAACTGAGAAAGCCCGCAGCGGCGCTCGGGTTGAGGAATAGAGATGGCGACCAAACACTCTTTCCCGACCCGCGTTGTCGAGAAGTTCCTCAGCGGCAATCTTTCGATTATCCTCCTCCTGTTGGCGATGCTCGGCGGGTTGGCGGCCTTTGTCCTCACCCCGCGAGAGGAAGAGCCGCAGATCGTCGTACCGATTGCTGATGTCTACGTGCAGATGCCCGGCGCCAGTGCTACCGAGGTCGAACGGCTGATCTCGACACGCCTCGAAAAACTCCTGTGGCAGATCGATGGCGTCGAGCATGTCTACTCCATGTCCAGGGCGGGACAGGCGGTCATCACTGTCCGCTACTATGTCGGCGAGGACCGGATTGAATCGCTGGTTAAACTCCACAACAAGCTAAAATCGAATCTCGATCTTATCCCCACTGGCGTCAGTGGCTGGGTAGTCAAGCCGGTGGAAGTCGATGACGTGCCGATCGTCAACCTCAGCCTCTACTCCGCTCAGCTCTCTGATCACGATCTGCGCCGCATCGCTGAAGAGACCGTTGACCGCCTCCAGTCAGTGCAGAACACCTCTCTGACCACGGTCATCGGCGGCCGACCGCGCCAAGTGCGGGTCGAAGTCGATCCGCAGGCCTTGAGCGGCCGGGGGATCTCCCTCCTCGAACTCAAGAGCGCCCTCGCCGGCGCCAATCTCGACCTCCCCGCCGGCTCTTTCCAGCGCGACAACCGGGAAATCCTTGTCCGTGGCGGCACCTTCCTGAGCGATGTCCGCGACGTCAGTTCTCTGGTCGTCGGCGTCAGGCAGGGGCGACCGATCTATCTACGCGACGTTGCCAGGGTCAGCGACAGCATGGCCGAAGCCGAAACCTACACCCGCCTGCGCTTCGGACCCGCCGGGGCGAAGGAAGGGCAGGGGGAGGAGTATCAGGCGGTCCATATCGCCGTCGCCAAGAAGAAGGGGACGAATGCGGTCAAGGTCGCCGATCAGACCATCGCCATGGTGCAGGAGATGCGCGGCACCATCATCCCCGACAATGTGCAGGTACAGGTCACCCGCAACTACGGAGCCACCGCCGACCACAAAGTCAACGAACTGACGACTCACCTCCTCATCGCCATCGTCACCGTCCTCGCCCTGATCTTCTTCGCCCTCGGCTGGCGCGAAGCGTTGATCGTCGCCGTCTCCATCCCGATCATCTATTCGCTGACCCTACTGGTTAATTACTGGTTCGGCTACACCATCAACCGCGTCACCCTCTTTGCCCTTGTCCTCTCCCTCGGCCTCTTGGTCGACGATCCGATCGTCGATGTCGAGAATATCTTCCGCCACTTCCAGATGAAGAAGGAGCCGCCGAAGGAGGCGGTCCTCACCGCCATCGACGAAGTGCGACCACCGATGATCCTCGCCACCTTCGCCGTCATCCTCTCCTTTTTGCCGATGCTCTTTATCACCGGGATGATGGGGCCGTACATGCGGCCGATGGCGATCAATCTGCCGCTGACGATGATCATGTCGCTCCTCGTCGCCTTCACCATTACCCCGTGGATGACCTATCACGTCCTCAAGGGGCAGTACGGCAAGGGGAGTCACGACTTTGTCCTCGAAGAGAGCCGCGTCTACCGCATCTACCGCCGCATCGTCGAACCCTTCCTCGATTCACGGCGCAAGGCTTGGCTCCTTGTCGGCCTCGTCGTCCTCCTCTTCCTCGGCTCCCTGGCGATGCCGCTGTTTAATCTCGTGCCGATGAAGATGCTCCCCTTCGACAACAAGAACGAATTCCAGCTGGTGATCGATCTCCCCGAAGGCTCCACCCTGGAGACGACTGACAAGGCGGTGCGGGCACTGGAGGATTACCTCGCCACGATCAACGAAGTCACCGATTTCGAAGCATATGTCGGCACCGCCAGCGCCATGGACTTTAACGGCATGGTCCGCCACTACTATCTGCGGCAGGGGCCGCATCTCGCCGACATCCGCGTCAATCTGGTGGACAAGAGCGGCCGCAGCATGCAGAGCCATGCCATCACTCTGCGCCTGCGCAATGACCTCACCGCCATCGCCACGCAACATGGGGCGCTGCTCAAAATTGTTGAAGTGCCGCCGGGGCCGCCGGTTATCGCGACTGTCACCGCCGAAGTCTATGCGCAGCCGGGGATCAGCTACCAGCAGCAGATCGTTGCTGCGCAGGAGGTCAAGGCGCGGATGGCGATCGAGGACAAGGTCGTCGATGTCGATGATACCGTCGAAGCGCCGCAGCGCCGCCTGCACTTTACTCCGGATAAGGAGAAGGCTGCCCTCAGCGGGATCAGTAACGCCGCCATCGCTGCCACTCTCAGCACGGCTCTCGCCGGCGAACAGGTCGGCACCCTCCATGTTGGCAGTGACCGTAATCCCCTCGCGATTGTCGTCCGCCTACCGATAGAAAGCCGCTCTTCGAGTACCGATCTCGCCGCCCTCACGGTCAAGGGGAGTCAGGGACAGTTGCTGCGCCTCAGTGAACTCGGCCACTTTACAGAGGAAACCCTGGAGCCGACCATCTACCACAAAGATCTGCAACCGGTCGTCTACGTCTTTGGCGAGATGGCCGGCAAGAGCCCGGTCAACGCCGTCCTTAACCTCTCGAAGGGGATCAAGGAGATGCCGTTGCCGGCCGGGACGCATGTCGTCTGGAGTGGCGAAGGGGAGTGGAACATCACCCTCGATGTCTTCCGCGATCTCGGTATCGCCTTCGGCGCCGCCCTGGTCCTCATCTTTATCCTCCTCCTCATCGAGACCGGTTCGGTGGTCATGCCGTTGATCATCATGGCCGCCATCCCCCTGACGATGATCGGCATCATGCCCGGCTTTTGGGCCCTCAACCTCGTGCAGGATACACTCGTCGGCGGCTACCCGACTCCGGTCTTCTTCACCGCCACGGCGATGATCGGTATGATCGCCCTCGCCGGCATCGTCGTCCGCAACTCGATCATCCTTATCGACTTCATCCACCACGCCCTGCGCCGCGGCGCGGCACTGAAAGAAGCGATCATCGAGAGCGGCGCCGTCCGTCTCCGGCCGATCCTCCTCACCGCCGGCGCCGCCCTCCTCGGTAACTGGATCATCACCCTCGACCCGATCTTCTCCGGCCTCGCCTGGTCGATCATCTTCGGCGTCTTTGCCTCCACCGCCTTTACCCTCATCGTCATCCCCGTCGTTTACTGGCTGGTCTACGGCGGTAAACGCGCCGCGGCCCATGAAAGGAGCTTCAAACCATGACCATCAACCGCTACTTGCGCCTGATCGCCGGATTCTTTATCCTGTTGAGTGTGACCCTCGGCCATTTTGTTTCACCCTACTGGTACTTCTTTACCGGCTTTATCGGCCTCAACCTGCTCCAGAGCGCCTTCACTGACTGGTGTCCGATGATGACAATTCTGCGAAAATTCGGAATAAAGGATTAATTAAATTCATGCACCTTTACCTGCGCCGCCTCTTTCAGAAAAAAAAGCAACGCGAAGGAGTTCCGGCCGGCGAACTCGCCGGTCATCACTTCACCCTTGGCCGCAACTGCTGCGAATCGGTCCTTCTCGCCCATAATGAGGAGGTCGATCCCACGATCATAGAGATGGCCAAAGCCTTTGGCGGCGGCATCGGCGGCAGTAAGTGTCTCTGCGGCGCCATCACCGGCGGGGTCATGACCCTGAGCCTCAAAGGACAGCGCAGAGATGCAGCCAAGCTGGTCGACCTCTTCAAGTCCCGCAATAAGGTGACCTGTTGCAAGGCTCTCTCGGCGCCGTATGTATGGGATAGCAAGGAACATCTGGCGAATTGTCGACGGCTGACGACTGAGGTGGCGGAAGATGTGGAGAAGTTGCTGAAGAAATAGGGGGCCCACATTACCGCACCATCTGCCGCAGCAGCGGCCAGACCGTTGTGATCCTCCGTGTCATCCCTGGCGCCAGTCAGCTCAACGACCAGCTCTTCTCCACGTGACAACCGGCTGGGACCCGCCTTTTTTCAAAGTCACTCCCCAATTCAGAAAAGAGCGCCCTGCCGGTTGGCAAAGCGCTCTTTTTGAATCGATTGAAAATTTTCTCACCACTCAGTTGGTCACTATCTGCCGGATCCCGTCCGCCACAAACTGAATCGACAACGCAGCGAGGATGACGCCGAGGAGACGGCGAAGAATATCGTCGCCGGTCCGGCCGATGATCCGGGTCACGCGCGGGGCGAGGAGGAGGGCAAGGAGAGTAATCACGCTGATCGTCAAAACAGCGGCGAGGAGAGCCAGCGTCTCATGCTGTGCCGCCGGCCGGGAGAAGAGGAGAATTGTCAGCGTCAGGCAGCCGGGGCCGGAGATCAAGGGAATCGACATCGGAAAGACGGAGATGTCGATTTCATCGCTGTTAAAGTTGCGTTCATCACTCTTGGCGCGGGTAATCATCTGAAAGGCGGTAAAGAAGAGGAGGAGGCCGCCGGAGACGCGCAGGGCGGCGATGCTGATGCCGAGCTTGGCGAGCAGCGCTTCACCGAAGAAGCCAAAAAGCAAGATGATGAGCGTTGAGATGCCGACGGCGCGCAGCGCCATGCGCCGGGCATAGCTGCGGCTGCCGCCAATGGTGAGGCTGTGAAAGATCAGCGCCGAGCCGATGGGATCAATGATGACAAAGTAGGAGGTGAGAGCGTGCAGAAAGATTTCCGCGGGCATGGGGTTCCTGTCGGGAGAAGGTCAGAGACGTGGGCAAGCGAGTTCAATCGTACTCGCGGCAGTACATCATCGTCAAACGGCCGCGGTTACCGAGGCACTGCGGGCAGAGTTCGCCTCGATCGTGATAGATCTCGCCGGCCATAAAATCCCCCATCTCGGCCGCCGGATCGTTGAGGGGGGCGGTCGGATCGAACTCGCTGGCGCAGATCCGGCAGTTCATGACTTTTTCTCCAGTTCGTACCGCACCAGCGCCGCCATGGCCGCGATAAAGTCCGGATGGTCATTGAGGGAGGCGGTGCGCCCGAACTCGGTGATGCCGTGACTGTGGGCGTGGCGGGCAAACTCGTCATCGATCTCAACCAGGGTTTCGATGTGGTCAGAGACAAAGGAGACCGGAACAAGAAGGACGGCGCGGTGCCCTTCGGCGGCGAGTTTGTCGAGAGTTTCTAACGTCCCCGGTTCCATCCACTGCACCGGGCCGCTGCGGCTCTGGAAGGCGAGATGCCAGGGGCGTTCGCCGACCCGTTTCATAACCCCGCGCACCGTGGCAAGGACATGGTCAAGGTAGGGGTCACCGCGGTCGATGAACTTCTGCGGCAGGGCATGGGCGGAGAAGAGGATCTGTACTTCGTCGCGCATCAGCTCGTGATAGGTCTCCAGGCTCTCCTTCACCCGATGAGCGAGGGCGTCGAGATAGCCGGGCCAGTCGTACCACTGGCTGATGATCGTCAACTTCAAAGTCGGATGGTATTTGGCGACGGCGCGCTCGAAGTCGGCAATGCTGCTGCCGCTGGTGGCGCCGGTGTAGTGGGGATAAAGGGAGAGGACAACCGCTTCGGTGATGCCGTCCTGGGCCATCTGCTGCACAGTGGCGTCAGCGCGGGGGTGCCAGTAACGCATCGCCACATAAGGGCGCACCTGCGGCCCAAGGGCCGTGGCAATCCCGGCGGCCTGCAAGGTCGTCCAGCGCAACTGCGGCGTCTTGCCGCCGATCATCCGGTAGTTCTCGCGCACCTTCGGGGTACGCAACCGTGAGATCAGCCAGGCAAAGGGCTTTTGCAGCAGCGCCCCGGCCGGCAGCTGGATCAGTTCCCGGTCGGAGAAGAGGTTGTAAAGGAAGGGCTGGATAGCAGCGAGGGAGTCAGGGCCTCCCATGTTGAGGACGACGAGGCCGAGGGAGGGAGTTTCTGTTTTCATGGGGATAGGGTCTGCAGGGGCGAATAATGATTCGCCCCTGCGGAAAGACGCTTATTTCTTGCCACTCAGACGGTGGACGCATTCGACCATATGAATGGCGTTCTCAGGCGGCACTGTCGGCAGGATACCGTGGCCAAGATTGAAGATGAAGCCGGGGCGGCCGGCATTTTCGTCGAGAATGCGCTGCACCTCTTTCTCGATATACGGCTTCGGCGCGTAGAGGACGGTCGGATCGAGATTCCCCTGCACCGCCACCTCGGGGCCGAGGATGTCGCGGGCTTTGCCAAGATTGACGTGCCAGTCGAGACCGACGACATCGGCGCCAGCTTCCTTGACGAGTTCGAGCATGGTGCCGCCGTTCTTGACGAAGTAGATCACCGGAATGCCGTCGCGCTTAAGGCCATTAATCAACTGCTTGACGTAGGGGAGGATGTAGCGCTCGAAGTCGTGCGGCGCCAGCAAGCCGCCCCAGGTGTCGAAGATCTGGATCGTCTGGGCGCCGGCCTCGATCTGCATGTTGAGATAGCGCCGATCCATCTCGGTGATCTTCTGCATCAGGGCGTCATAGAGGGGGAAATCGGCGTACATCATCTGCTTGAGGGCGGCAAAATCCTTGCTGCCGTGCCCTTCGACCATGTAGCAGGCGAGGGTAAAGGGGGCGCCGCCAAAGCCGATGAGGGGGACGCGCCCTTCAAAGGCAGTACGCAACCGCTTAATGATCGCCGGCACATAAGGGACTGCCTGGGACATGTCGGCCGGGACGATCAGGGCCTCGACGTCGGCGGCGGTGCGGATCGGTTTCTCGAAGATCGGCCCGGGGGTAAAGTCGAGGGCCATCCCCATCGGCTCGATTGGTGTGAGGATGTCGGAGAAAAGGATCGCTGCGTCGACATTGAGAATATCGATCGGCTGAATCGTCACCTCAGCGGCGCGCTCGGGATCTTTGCAGAGATCGAGAAAGG
Organism: Deltaproteobacteria bacterium HGW-Deltaproteobacteria-4; assembly: GCA_002841765.1. Taxonomy (NCBI): domain Bacteria; class Deltaproteobacteria; species Deltaproteobacteria bacterium HGW-Deltaproteobacteria-4. The sequence continues at coordinate 25,144 of PHAV01000018.1, forward strand.
TGCCTCCGCCTTTGGCGCGCACATCTTTGTAGCACTGTAGATAACGGCCGGCCTGGCGCATCAGCCAGACAGGGACGTAGTCGGTCGGCTGGCCCCAGCAGGCCTTGATGAAGGTGTATTCTTTGGACATGGGATAAATCCTCCTGTGGATTTGATATGAATTATGTAAGGGCGCAATTTATTGCGCCCAGGGCGTGATGAATCACGCCTCTACGCTTTCGGTGCCAGTTCGGCGGCTTCCTTCTCCAGGCGCTTGCGGGTGCGCAGCGGCGTGTAGTTGCAGAACGGCTCTTCGGCCATGTAGTCGCCGTAAACAGCGTCGGCGCGGGCCCGGCAACCGCCGCAAACGTTGATGAATTCGCACTCGCCGCATTTGCCTTTATACGCCTTGAAGTTGCGCAGGTCGTTGAAGACCTTGCTATTGAACCACAACTCGCGGAAGGGGACCTGCTTGACATTGCCGACCGAGGAATGGAAGTAGGAGCAGGGCTTGAGATTGCCGAAACAGTCGATGAGACAGATGGTCTGGGCAGCGATGCAGCCTTTGCCGCCGCCGGTGGAGAAGGTCAGGGAGCGGCGCTGGAAATCGACCCCTTCGGCCTTGGCCATCTGCGGAACGATGCGGTAATAGTGAGGGGCGCAGGTCGGACGCATGAGGATATCGTCCTCCCCCTTCTCTTGTTGATAATGCCAGGCCAGGATCTCTTCGTAATCCTCCGCCGAGATCAGCTCATTCATGATCTCTTCGCCGCGACCGGTGGGGACGATCATGAACATGTACCAGGCGGTGGCGCCGAGCCCCTTGGCGACCTTGAAGGTGGCGGCGATATCGTGCTGATTACGCTTGGTAAAGGAAGAGTTGACGAGGAATTTGATACCATGTTTTTTGAAGAGCTCGCTGGCACGGACGACGCCGTCGAAGGCGCCGGGGCAGGAACGGAAATCGTCATGGATCGCCGCGGTCGAGCCGTCGAGGGAGAGGGAGACCATCTTGATATCGGCTTCCTTCATCTTCAGGCAGACCTCGTCGGTGACCAGAGTACCGTTGGTCGCCATGCACATCCGCAGCCCCTTGCTGGTGCCGTACCTGGCGATGTCGAAGATGTCGGCGCGCATCAGCGGTTCGCCGCCGGAAAGGACCATGACCGGCTTGCTGACTTCACAGATATCGTCGATCAGCTTGTAGGCTTCTTCGGTATTGAAGTCGCCGGTCGCCGCCGACATGTCTGACGAACAGCGGCAGTGCACACAGCTGAGGTTGCAACGCTGGGTAGTCTCCCAGGCGATCCACTTGGGAATAAACTCTTCACTGCTCATGGTTGTTCCTTCCTGGCCTTGATCGGTTGCGAAACAGGTTATTGAAATCTTTTCCTGCAGATCTTCCAGCTTGTCATCAGGATAACTATCAAAATAAACAATAAATTTTTACATAAAACCACTTACCCAGTCAAGAAAAGGATTAAACATTCGATACTCTGTACGGCGCTTATCTCCAGCAGCTAAAGGCGACTCCCCTCCTTTGCGGCGATCAGCGTCCGTAGCTCCGACAAGAGTTCGCGGACCAGATTATACCCTTCCTGCCAGAAGCCGGGATCGCCCAGGTCAATGCCGAAAGGGCGCAAGGCCTCCACCGGCGATTGACTGCCGCCGGCAGCGAGGAGCGCAAAATATTTCGGGACGAAACTCTCCCCCTCCTGCTGATAACGGCGGTAAAGGGCAAGGGTGACGAGTTCGCCGAAGATATAGGAATAACAGTAAAAGCGCGATTGAATGAAGTGTCCGATGTAGCTCCAGCCCCAGCGATAAGGCTCGATCATCTCCACGCTGTCGCCGAAGAGTTTGCCATTCTCGGTGAGCCACAGGGCACAGAGATCGTCGGCGGAAAGGAGTCCCTCCCCCCGCTTCTGGTGGGCGGCGAGCTCGAAGCGGGTGAGGACGTTCTGCCGCAGAGTGGTGGCGATGATCTCCTCGATCTTGCTGCAAAGGAGGGCGATCTTGAGTTGCGGATCGCTCTCGACGGCAAGGAGATGACGGGTGAGGAGAATTTCGGCAAAGACGCTGGCGGTCTCGGCGAGCGGGAGGGGGGCATTGTAGTTGTAAAGATTCTGCCGGCCGGCAAGGGCAAAGTGGACGCCATGCCCGAGTTCGTGCGCCAGGGTCGAAAGGTCGCGCAGGGTGCCGGTGTAGTTGGTGAGGATATAAGCAGAGATCCCCGGCGCCATACCGTGACAGAAGGCGCCGCCGCTCTTCCCCGCCGCCGGAAAGATATCGATCCGCTGCTCGGCAAAGAAACTTTGTGCGAGTTCCGCCAGCTGCGGTGAAAAGGCCGAGAAGGAAGCGAGGACCGTGGCGCGCGCTTCGGCAAAATCTATGGTGCGCACCGTCGTGCTCAAGGGGGCGTAAAGGTCGGTATTCTTCATCCTCTCCAGGCCGAGGAGCTGACGCTTGAGGACAAAATACTCCTGGCCGAGGCCATAATTCGCTTCGCTGACCGCCATCATCTGCTCGACCATGGCCGGCGCGGTCTCGCTTTCAAGGTGGGTCGGGGTCATCAGCTGTGGGTAACCGCGCAGCTCCGCTTCCTTGCCGTGGTCAAGGAGGATGTTATTGAAGCAGGCGACCAGCACCGTCCCGGCGGCGGCATGCCCATGGAGAAAAGTGCTGAAAGCTCCTTCGCGCACGTTGCCGTCAGGATGGTAAAGGAGGGCGAGAAGCTCTTCGCCGCTCGTTCCGCGGGGAGTTTCTTCGCCGGGGAAGGTGAAGGTAAAGCGCATCTCGCCGGTGATCTCCTCGAAGAGCTGCGCAAAGGCCTCCTTCCCCGAGAGATCCTTGCGTTTGAGCGCCTGTTCGACCGCTTCGCTCAGGGTGTAGGGGGCATGGGCGCGCAACTGTTGCAGATAGTGCTTATACTCCTGAAGTTCCGGCGCGGTCAGGAGAGGAGCAAAGACCTCGTTACTGAGGCGCAGCAGATCGAGTTCGAAGAAGAGAGTCGTCTCCATGACGGCATGCCACGCTTCGCGGGCCCGGGCAAACAGGGCCTTGTGGCAATCGTCGTCACTCTTGGCGCTGAAAAGGAGCTGTGCATAAAAGTATGGCTGCAGCCCTTGCTTTTGCAGTTCTGCATAACGATGCAGCGCCAGAGCCAAAGCCGGTGCACTAATCGTTGTTTCGTCGAGAGTGCCACGCAAATCGGCGGCAAAGGTTTGAGCGGCGCTTAGCGCTGCTTGCAGATCCCTTTCCCAGGCAGGATCGTCCGGCGCAAGGTAAAGAGGAGTCAAGTCCCAGCAGTTTTCGGAGGAAGGGGTCGTCGTCATGATGCACCTCATCGGGATAGAATTGCGCAAGGAAATTACTACCCCGTCTGGTTGCTGTCAATGCCGCCATTGACAGCAACCAGACGGCTCAGCTAGGCTGGCGACACTCTCAGGGTTGAAAGGAAGTTCCCATGCTGCGCCGCCTCCCCCCGCAACTCCCCCGCCACCTCGTGCAAGGCGGATTTATCCTCTTCTTCCTCTGGATCGGCATCCGCTTTTACCTGTGGAAGAGTGCAATCGCCACAACCGGAATGGCCCCCTTTCCCCGCCCGGATGCCGTCGACGGCTTTCTGCCGATCAGCGGCTTGATGAATTTACGCTACTGGCTGCAAAGCGGCGAGCTCTTCCCGGTCCATCCCGCCGCCGCCCTGATCCTCCTCGCCGCCCTTTTGACCGGACTCCTCCTCAAACGCGGCTTCTGTGCGTGGATCTGCCCGGTCTTTTCCCTCGGCGAAGCGCTGTGGCGCCTCGGCCATAAACTCTTCGGCCGCAACTTCATCCCTCCTTTCTGGATCGATCTGCCCCTGCGCAGCCTCAAATATCTCCTCCTCGCCTTCTTCCTCTTTGCCGCTCTCTTTGCCATGCCATTGCCGGCGCTGCAAGCCTTTCTTGCCGCGCCGTACCATCAGATTGTCGATGTGCGCATGCTGCACTTCTTTACCGACCCTTCGGCCATCGTCCTGATCTTTGTCGCGATCACGATCGTCCTCTCGATTTTCGTCAAGCTCCCCTGGTGCCGCTACCTTTGCCCTTATGGCGCCCTCCTCGGCCTCGTCTCTCTGGCCTCGATCGGCAAGATCCGCCGCTCTCCGGAAAAGTGCGTGCGCTGCAATGCCTGCTCGCATCGCTGCCCCGCTTCCCTGCCGGTGATGCTCAAGACGACAATCCGTTCGGCGGAATGTTTTGCCTGTTATCGCTGTGTCGCCGGCTGTCCGGCACCGGGAGCCCTGAGCTTCACCTGGGCGCGGCGCTGGGTCATCCCCCCTTTCCTCTTTGCCGTCCTCCTTTTGACCCTCTTTATCGGCGTCGATCTCTACGGCCGCAGCATCGATCGCTGGCACTCCGGAGTTGCTGATCAACAGGTCAGGCTCCTCCTTCAACCCGTGAAAAGACCGTGATTTTCTTTGACGTATCCAAGGAGGCTGTGTTAAAAAATACGGCTCTTGACGCAACCTAATTTCTTTGCCGGAGGCAAAATAAAACGATGAGTATCGATACCAAGATTATTTACACGATGGTCGGGGTCAACAAATTTTACGACAAAAAGCCGGTCTTCAAGGATATCTACCTCTCCTACTATTACGGCGCCAAGATCGGCGTCCTCGGCCTCAACGGCTCGGGCAAGAGCTCACTACTGCGCATCCTCGCCGGCGTCGATAAGGATTTCACCGGCCAGACCATCCTTTCTCCCGGCTACACCATCGGCTACCTCGAACAGGAGCCCCTCGTCGATTGCTCCAAGACCGTGCGCGAAGTCGTGGAAGAAGGGGTGCAGGAAACGGTCGATCTCCTCAAGGAGTTCGAAGAGATCAACGCTGCCTTTGCCGACCCTGATGCCGACATGGAGAAGCTCTGCGATCGCCAGGCCGTGGTGCAGGAGAAACTCGATCATCTCGATGCCTGGGACCTCGATTCCCGTCTTGAACTGGCGATGGATGCCCTGCGCTGCCCGCCGGGAGATGCGCAGGTCGGGGTCCTTTCCGGCGGGGAAAAACGTCGCGTCGCCCTTTGCCGCCTGCTACTGCAGAAGCCTGATATCCTCCTTTTAGACGAGCCGACCAATCATCTCGATGCTGAGTCAGTCGCCTGGCTTGAACTCCACCTGCAGCAGTATGCCGGCACGGTCATCGCCGTCACCCATGACCGCTACTTCCTTGACAATGTTGCCGGCTGGATCCTCGAACTCGACCGTGGCGCCGGTATCCCCTGGAAAGGGAACTATTCGTCATGGCTGGAACAGAAACAGGATCGCCTGCGCCTGGAAGACAAATCCGAAGGGCAGCGCCAAAAGACCCTGGAGCGGGAACTCGAATGGATCCGCATGAGTCCGAAGGGCCGCCACGCCAAGAGTCAGGCGCGTATCTCCTCCTATGAAAAACTCCTGGGGCAGGAGAGTGAGAAGCAGGAGAAGGAGCTCGAGCTCTTTATCCCCCCCGGCCCCCGTCTCGGCAACATCGTTATCGAAGCCGAGGGGGTGAGCAAAGCGTATGGCGACAAACTCCTCGTCGAGAACATGACCTTCCGTCTCCCCCCCGGCGGCATCGTCGGCGTCATCGGCCCGAACGGCGCCGGCAAATCGACCCTCTTTCGCATGATCGCCGGCCAGGAGCAGCCCGATTCCGGCACCATCCGCATCGGCGAGACCGTCAAGCTCGCTTATCTCGACCAGAGTCGCAATCTCGACCCTCACAAATCGATCTGGGAAGAGATCACCGGCGGTCAGGAGCAGATCGAACTCGGCAAACAGCTGGTCAACTCCCGTGCCTACGTCTCGCGCTTTAACTTCTCCGGCTCCGACCAGCAGAAGAAGGTCGGCCTCCTCTCCGGCGGCATGCGCAACCGTGTCCATCTTGCCAAGATGCTCAAAGAAGGGGCGAATGTCATCCTCCTCGACGAACCGACCAACGATCTCGACGTCAACACCATGCGGGCGCTGGAAGAAGCGCTGGAGAACTTCGGCGGCTGCGCGGTCGTCATCAGCCATGACCGCTGGTTCCTCGACCGCATCGCCACCCACATCCTCGCCTTTGAAGGGAATAGTGTCGTCACCTGGTTTGAAGGGAACTTTTCGGAGTACGAAGAGGACAAGAAGAAACGCCTCGGCGCCGAAGCCGACCGCCCGCATCGCATCAAATATCGGCAGCTAACCCGCTGAGCAGCCAATTCCTCCTCCCCCTCCTTGATCAAGGAGGGGGCTGGGGGGTGGTGTCTGAGACAGCAAATCACAACCAGAAAAGCGCCAGACTCCTGCAAATAAATTCCTCCCCCGCCAATTTTCTCTTCAAACAGCTTATTTTGTCAGATAATTGTAAGAGCCGCCCGCTATCTTCAGCCTCGCTAATGAGCTTTACCCGATGTCCGGAGGAGTACTACGGAGGGTGTGATCTACTTTAATTCTATTGAAGTGGTGAGCTTGGGGGGATGACGATTTGCCAAGCAGGCGGCAACAGCGTTGCATCGAACAGACTCCGGGATTGTTTAAATATTTTCTCTTTTTTTGGCGGACCTTAATGGTCCGCTTTTTTTATGTGCTGCTCGACTCCTGCTACTTTTTTCTTTAATACCGCAGCGTTCTCTGCTAGTCTGCGCCAACCTTACGGAGCCACGCCGATTATGACCAACCTGCCCATTATCCTCCCCCGCGCCGAGCACCACATTTCCCGTAAACAGTTCGACGAAATGACCCTGAAAGTCCTGTACCGTCTGCGCGGTCAGAATTTTAAAGCTTATCTTGTCGGCGGCTGTGTACGCGATCTCCTCCTCAACCGCATCCCCAAAGATTTCGATGTGGCGACTGATGCCACCCCGAGCCAGGTCAAGAAACTCTTCCGCAACTGCTTCCTGGTTGGCCGCCGCTTTCGTCTGGCTCATATCCGTTTTGGCAGCGAAGTCGTCGAGGTCGCCACCTTTCGCCGCCATGCTCACGCCGATGATCTCCCCGAAGATCCTGCTGACCACCATCATTTTCGCGAGAATGTTTTCGGCACCCCGGAGGAAGACGCTTCCCGCCGCGACTTCACCATCAACGCCCTCTTTTACGATATCGATTCCTTTGCCATCATCGATTATGTCGGTGGTCTGCGCGATCTTGCCGAACGCCGCATCCGGATGATCGGCGATCCCCTGATCCGCTACCAGGAAGATCCGGTGCGGATGCTGCGCGCCCTCGAATTTGCCGCCCGCCTCGACTTCACCCTCGATTCCGCCACTTATGACGGTATTCTACAGTGCGCACCACTGGTCGCGACGGCGGCGCCAGCCCGGGTGCGGGAAGAATTGCAGAATCTCTTTCGCTACGGCATCGCCGGAGCGGTGCTGCGCAGTGCCAGCGAGACACAACTTCTGGCACCGCTTTTGGGCGGCTATCAAGCGGATGAAACGACTCTGCGCCTGCTCGACGCCAGCGATCAGCGCACCGCGCAGGGGGAGCCGGCTGCCAGCGAAGGCTTTGCCCTCGCCCTCCTCTTTGCCTCGGCCTTTGTGCAAAAGAGCAGCAAATACCAAACTCTCAGCGAAGCCCTCCCCCTCTCTTCGACCCTCCTCGCCGGCCACTGCGAACATTTCCATATCGCCAGCGGCATTCGCCATCAAGCACGCGAACTCCTTTTGGCCCTCTTCCGTTATCTGCGCGGACCGGGACAACGTGGCGAAAAGCGTTTTCTCGTCCATGCCGCGGCGCAGCCCGGTTTTGAGCTCTTCCGCCTTTATCTCACCGCCAGCGGCGAAGGGGACGAACTGCTCAACCGCTGGCAGCAGCACCTGGAACGGCACCGACAACCGGACGCGAAACTGGCCGACGGCGCAGAACCGCCCAAAGGCCCACGCAAAAGAAAGCGCCGGCGGGGCGGCAAGAAACGCCTTGCAGCACCGGCGACAGAATAGAAAAGACGGGATGCGCCCAGGCGGACATCCCGTCTTTTTTTATTTCAGCCTTCAAAAACGCAACTGTCGCAGCAACTCTCTCAACTCCCGAATCTCCGCAGCACTCGCCTGCCGCCCGGAAAAGACGATGGCATTGTAGCGGGCGACAAAGGTGCGGGCGGCGGGATAACGGGAGCGCGCGGCGAGGGTGTGCAGTCCCAGACTCAAATCGTCCGTGGCGATCTTTTCTTGACGTAATCGCCGCAAGAAACGTTGTAACAAGCGCTCCTCAGGTGAGCGGCGCAACCTCGGAATTATCAGCCAGACCAGACCCATGATTGTCGCCGGAATGAGGATAAAGGAACTACTCTCCTTGAAGATGGTTGCGAAATCCCAACGTCGAGTGGCTTTGCCGGTACGGCGCAGCCAATCTATCTGCTGGCTGAGATCGTAGCTGATAACCGTGCGATTCCAGTAGTAATTGAAAGCGTCAACCCATTGGGAAAGGCCTCGCATGCGTTGCTGCTGGACATTGCCGACACTCTCGGCATTCCGGGCGAAACGGGTCGGATCGAGTCGCTCCCAATAGCCGTCAACCAGGGCCTCGACCCAGAGGTGGGCGCGATCTTCACTCACCAGATAGTAACCGCCAAGCTCACTGTACTCCCCGCCATAATATCCCCCGACCAAACGCGATGGCACCTTCGCCATACGCAGCATCGTTGTGAAAGCGACAGCAAAGTGCTCGCAGTAACCGGACTTCTTTGCAAAGAGGAAGTCGTCGAGCGGAGCCTCGCCGCCCGGAAGAACGGTGAGGCTGTAGTTCAACCCCTGCTGCAGAAAGAAACCTTCGATCGCCGCAATTCGCTGGCGCGCGTCATCCCCCTCCTCGATTAAAGCATCCACGGCACCCCGCAGACGCGGCGTCACCTCGGCCGGTAAAGCCAGATACAGGTCGAGGGAAAAAGGCTTGCCACTGCGAATGCGTCCCCCTTGGCCGGACGTCGCCTGCACCATGCTGCGCTGATTCAAGGGACGGTGCGCACGGAGGAGACTGTCGGGAGTGCGTTCGGCACGCAGGCCGCGCCACTGCACCACCGGATCGAGGCCGGGGAGAAAAGAGTCGCCGGTCGGCTCGATGTAAAGGCGCTGCTCAATACCGTTTTTGCTCTCAGGGAGATTCATCTCGGCGGCAGGGGGAGGACGGCGCACCCAGGCCTTTCCTTCCGGGGTATTAAGGACGATGACCCGCCAATAAAGTTCATTGCGGGGTTGCGGCAACGTTTCGACGCGCAGCACAATCCGCTTGCTTTGCGCCAGGGTCGAAACCGTCCCCGGCTCAACGTGATCGCTGATGCCGCTGATCGCACTCTGTGGCTGGTTGAGAAAGTTCCAGAGGGGGACCTGGGTGCGCGGCAGGATAAAAAAGAGAGGGGGGACAAAGAGGAGGGAGAGGAGCGGCAATCCCAGACCGATGGCAAAGATTGCCCGCAAGGGACGACGGTCGAGCTGCGCCTGCGGATCGGCGTCAGCATAGCAAAGGAGGAAGAGGCCAAAAGCAATCGCCAAAACTTCCAGGATCAAAAAGAGCAAGAAGGCGCTGCTCAGGGAATAAAGGGAGGAAGCGGCCAGGGCAAGGAGCGCGAGGATGAAGATCTGCAGCAGATGGCGGCTGCTCTTTTCGGTGAGCAAACGCAGGGCGAGGAGCAGAGCCAAAAGATTGGTCGCGGGCCCAACAATATCGCCGCGACTGGCGTGCGCTCCGTACCAGACAAAAGCGACAACCATCAGGAGCGTTGCCGGCCGTGCCGACAGGAGAACCGTGCCGCGCTGATCGGCCCAGAGGCCGAGGAGGAAGGCAACCGGCAGGAGGAGGCGCAGCGGCAGATCGAGCCAGGGCCAGAGGGGCGCGGCGCCGACCAGAGCAGCCAGGGCGGCGATCATAAGGAGGAGGCGTCTAATCGGCATCGGCAAGGGCCAGAGCGCGCAGCAGTTTGAGTTTATGATTGCGACCGCTCCCCGGCGCCAGCAGTCCCGACCCCAGCCGCAAACCGACGGGCCGGCCGCTGCGCAGGGTGCGGTCGATCAGCCAGGCGGCCCCGCCCAAGCGTTCTTCCCGGGTGACGCCGGGGAGCTCGGCCGGGACGATGATGACCGGCTCGCTGGCGTCACTCTCCAGCTCCTTGACCTTGAGGGAATCGTGGCGGGCGGAGAGGCGCCAGTGAATGCGCTTGAGCGGTTCACTGCCGGTGTAGTCGAAAATCCCGGCCACGACCCCCTGATTGCCGCGCCGGACGCTGCTTTGTCCGGGACGATGGGCTTCTTTGCCGCTGGCGCTAAGGAGATAAGGCAGGGGGCGCGGCGCCGGAAAGGCGAGGATGTCGCCGTCGAGAGCAAAGGAGTGGCGGCGCACAAAGAAAGCCACGGGAAAGGGGCTGCTGATACGCATCTCCTTGATCCGGTTATGGCCGCGCCGCCCAGGGCAGTAAGGGAGGGTCACACTGCCGCTGCTTTGTGCCGGAAGATAGGGGAGGAGAAGACTTGTGTCATCAAGTTCAACGCGCAGCAGGAAAGCGGGGAGGAAACGTCGCGGGTTGTGGATCCGCAGGGTCAATAACGTTTCACTGCCGGCATAGATTTCATCCGGTGCACTCAGGTCGAGCTGATACCCTTCGATGTTGCGCTTGCCGGCAAAACCGGTACTCGCCATAAAGGCCAGCAGCGCGGCAACGATCAGATAAAGAAGATTGTTGCCGGTATTGACCGCGGCAAAGCCGAGGATCAGCGTCATGCCGATATAAATCCCGCCGGTGCGGGTGAGTTTTAGCGGGGAACCGGAAGAGTGCGGACGAGCGATGACAGCACCTCGCGTTTGTTGATCCCCTCATGTTCGGGGCGCAGGATAAGACGATGGGCGCCGACCGGCAGCAGCATCGCCTGAATATCTTCGGGGATAACATGATCGCGCCCCTGCAGCCAGGCGCAGGCGCGGGCACTCTGGGCAAGAGCAATGGCGCCACGCGGCGAGATCCCGGCGCTGACCATAGCCCCACTGCGGGTGGCAACAGCAATACGGTGAATGTAATCGATGATCTCCGGCGCCAGATGCACCTCCTTCTGTGCCGCCTTGCGACTGGACAGGAGCTCCTCATGCGTAATCAGAGGCTCGATCTGTTTCAGATCATCGCGGATACTGCCGCCTGCGATGATCTGGCGCTCGATCTCGGCGGAGGGATAGCCGATGCCGGTGGTGATGAGGAAGCGGTCGAGCTGTGACTCGGGAAGAGGGAAGGTGCCGACCTGCTCGCCGGGATTCTGGGTAGCAATGACCATAAAGGGTTCGGGGAGCCGGTGCGTCACCCCTTCAACGGTGACACAGCGCTCCTCCATCGCTTCAAGAAGAGCGCTCTGGGTGCGGGGCATGGCACGATTGAGTTCGTCGACCAGAAGGATATTGCAAAAGATCGGACCGGGAATGAAGCGGAAATCATTGGCAGCACGATCGAGGATCGACAGACCGGTAATATCGGAGGGGAGGAGATCACTGGTACACTGCACCCGTCCGAAGAGGAGGCCGGTAGCGCGGGCCAGTGCCAGGGCCAGAGTGGTCTTGCCGAGGCCGGGACGATCTTCCAGAAGGAGGTGGCCGCCGCAAAGGAGGGTGATGATTGCTAACTGTAAAGCTTCATGCTTGCCGGAGAGATGCTCGCGATCAAGGGTGTCAAACAAGCGGAGGATCGCCTCCCGTTCATGTTGCGCCATGTCAACTCCTTTAAGGGGGTATTGCAGGCCATCTTACCCTGTGCTCCCCTTTGGAGGCAAGCAACGCTCCCCAACCCTCCCCTCTTCTACGGAAGATTGAGGCTCCGCAACTTTAAACTGCCCCTAATTCCCCGCCATATCATCCGAAATTGCGTTGACACTGCACTGTGCCGTGTGTATTTTATCCATGTAGCTACCCCTTTGTCCCTCTCTCCCACCAGGAGCAGACCGGCCCCCATGAAGGTCTTTATTGCCCGCCAGAAAAATGAATCCCGTCATGCCGTTCAATGAAAAGCTCAAGACCAAGACCCGCCACAATCACGACAGCCTGCTGCGCCTTCTGGTAACGACTGCAATCATATCGCTAGCCGTTATTATCGTCATAAGCGGTTCCGGCTTTTATCGCGTCTTTTCCGGTTTCGTCATAAAAAGCGCCGAACAGAACTCCATTCACCTGTGTGAGATGATCATCGACCTGCAGAAGGAGTTCATCTTTACTCCATCCGGGGATGACAGCATACAACTGGGGCTCGCGGATCAGGACCTGGCAGAGTTCGACCGCAATCTCCGCCGGACTGTTGCCCACTTCAACATCCTCAAGGTGAAGATCTACGATGTTGAAAAACGCATTGTTTATTGCACCGAGCCATCCCTAATCGGCAAGGTGGACGACACCAACAAGAGACTTGCCAGAGCCCTGTCGGGGGAGGTCGATGCCAAGATAGTCACCAAGGAAAAGGCCTCGGACCTGAAAGGCGAAGCCTTGCTGGACGTTGACGTCGTAGAGACCTATGTCCCCATCGCCAGTCTTGATCATCGCGTGCTCGGCAGTTTCGAAATCTACATGGACGTGACCCCCTATCGCGACCAGATTCGCCAGGGGGCCACAATCACAACTCTGCTCATGGCTTTGGTCATGGCCGGGGTATTCGGTTTTTCCTATCGGCTGATCCGGGGTGGCACCTCCCAGCTCAAGGAAGCCCAGTCACAGCTTGAAACGATTGCCAGAACCGATCCCCTCACCGGTATCGCCAACCGGGGATACCTGCTGCAACGGGCGGAAGAGGAGTTCACCAGGGTTGTCCGTGAAAGGAGTTCTCCGAAGCTCTGCGGTGCATCCCTCAGCTGTATCATGATCGACATCGACCACTTCAAGGAGATCAATGACACCAAAGGCCATCTGGCTGGAGACCTGATTCTCAAAGAGGTCGCAGAGCGTTTCCACTCCAGCTTTCGCCCCTATGACCTTTCCGGAAGGTACGGCGGCGAGGAGTTTGCCGCGTTCATGCCCAATACCACCATTGAGCAGAGCATGACCATTGCCCAGCGGATTCAGGACCGGATGCGCAGCCAGGCCTTCTCGGTGAATGGTGAATCGGTGATAATCACTGTGAGCCTCGGCTTGGCGCGGATCCACGATGCCGACACAAGTCTGACCGACCTGATCAAACGGACCGACGACGCCCTTTACCGGGCCAAGGCAGGCGGCCGTGACCAGATAGCGTGGGATCCGGAGACTGTTCCTCTGGCATCCTGACCCTTCTTCGCCAACTCGTCGTCCAGCGACCAGCTGCCGCCACCAGGATCCGGATGGCACACAAGTACCGACAACAGCAGATTGCAATAAAGTGTCTGCCTTACTGTGAAAAAACCAGAAAGTCGTGTGCGGAAAAACTACATGGACGGTTTGATGCGGGTGGGCAGGGAAATATGCGGGGGACTATTCACACAGGGGGACAACTAGCACGGCTGCATATTGACGCCATTTGCATGAATCTGCTAGGGTAAGCCCAGTAACGGCCGTTCCTGCAGCCTACACGCCCCGACCAAAGGTTCCATTATCCGTTTTTTGTGAGGTACTTAATAAATATGCGCGTCCTTTCCGGCATCCAACCGTCCGGCTCCCTTCATCTCGGCAACTACTTCGGGATGATGAAGAAGATGATCGATCATCAGGAGAATGAAGACCTCTTCTGTTTCATCGCCAACTATCACGCCATGACTTCAGTGAGCGACGGTAAGGCTTTAGCGAAAGGGACGATGGAAGCGGCGGTCAACTTTCTCGCGCTGGGAATGGATCCGGAGAAGAGTACCTTCTGGGTGCAGTCCGACCTCCCCGAGGTGCAGGAGTTGACCTGGATCCTCTCCAACTTCACACCGATGGGACTTCTCGAGCGCTGCCATAGCTTTAAAGACAAAACAACGCGCGGTATTGCCGCCAATCACGGCCTCTTTGCTTATCCGGTCCTAATGGCTGCCGACATCCTCCTCTTTCAGAGCGAAAAGGTGCCGGTCGGCAAGGATCAGAAACAGCACGTCGAAGTCACCCGTGATATCGCCATCAAGATCAACAATGCCTATGGCGACATCTTCACCCTGCCGGAACCTGAGATCGACGAAGATGTAGCGACCGTCCCCGGCACCGACGGCCAGAAGATGAGTAAGAGTTACGGCAATGCCATCGATCTCTTTACCGAAGAGAAAGCTCTGCGCAAACAGGTGATGCGGATCGTCACCGACCCGACCCCGGTCGAAGCGGAAAAAGATCCGGATCAATGCAATGTTTACAAAATCTATCGTCTCTTTCTGACCAAAGCAGAGAACGACGCATTGCGCCGTCGCTACCTTGCCGGCGGACTCGGTTACGGGACCGTCAAAGAAGAGCTCTTCGTCACCATCCGTGACTACTTTGCTCCCTACGCGGCTCGCCGTGCCGAGCTCCTCGCCGACCCGGAAGGGGTGCGGCGCATCCTCGCCGCCGGCGCCGACAAGGCCCGCTCCGTCGCCCGCAAGACCATGTTCAAAGTGCGTAAAAAAGCCGGCTTAACTTATTGAACGGATCTTTCGATGGCGATCAGTGGCAACCCGAAAAAAATGGCGCAGGACCTCGCCGAGGGCTACTTTCTCATCAGTCCGCCCCTGCTCAAACAGTACAGCGCCGCTGATTTCAAGCTCATCCTCAGCAATACGGCGATCGTTGCCCGCGAGTTGCGACAGGAAGCGATTCCTCTCGACGATATTTTAGCGCTGAAATTCCGCAATATGAAGCTCTCCCGCCTGAACCAGGCCGAGATGGTCATACGTGCTTTTTGTACGAAGCGGCGTATTCTTATTTAAGGGCAGCCCGACAAAGAAATATCCCCATATAAGGAGAAAGTTTCCTGATATCGGGAGAAGCAAAATAAATAAAGCGCCGAATAATGCGGCTTCAGTCTTGGCACAGATACTGCTACATCCCCTGAATGAATCCCATAAGGGAAAAACTCAAACGTTTCAGGAGGAAACACAACATGAAAAATCTTCTCGTTCTTATCGCTGGTCTCGCCCTCGTTAGCTCCCTCGCCGGTTGCGCCAAGCCGCCCCAGGAAGAAATGAACAGCACTAAAGCCGCCATCGAAGCTGCTGCTGCTGAAGGTTCTGCCAAGTATGTTGCCGAAGACAACAAAAAGGTGAACGACGAGTACGCTGCCGCCATGGAAGAGATCAAAGTCCAGGAAGCCAAATGGTTCAAAAACTACGACAAAGCCAAGCAGCTTCTTGCTCAGGCTAAAGCTGATGCCGATGCCCTCACCGCCAAGACCGCTACAGTCAAGGAAGAGTTGAAGCAGCAGGCTGTTGCCTCCCTTGCCGAAGCGACCACCGCCGTCACCGACGCTAAAGCCAAACTCGAAACCGCCCCTAAAGGCAAAGGTTCCGCTGCTGACATCGAAGCGATGAAAGCTGACGCGGCCGGCATGGAAGCTGAACTTGTCACGATCGAGCCCCTGATCGAGCAGGGCGAGTTCGTTGCTGCTTCTGAAAAAGCTGCTTCGATCCGCGATCGTGCCAACGCTATCTCGACCCAGATCGACGAAGCTGCTGCAAAAAAAGCTGGCAAGTAAACCTTAAAGAAGGACGTCATCCTTGAAATGCAGTCGTCTTAAAACAGGGCTTCTGCTGATAGTATTGATGGTGATGACGGGATGTAGTGAACCGCCGGCCCCCACGGAGATCCAGCTTGCGTTAACGCAAGAAACGGAACTCTGGCGGGCCGGTGCTTCTATTTACACCCCGGAGAGTTATCAGCAATATCTGTCGGCTCTGAACTCCGCCCGTGATCTCTATACGCGTGAGCGCTCGCGCATGGTCTGGTTTCGCGACTATCAGCCGATTGCCCGATCCTTTGCCCAGGTCCACGCCATGGGAGAGAAGATGCAGGGGGAAGTGCAGACCGTCGCACTGCAACAGTCGGCAGAGATTTCCAAGACCGCTGAAGCTTTGGAAAAACGGATTACTCTTTTAAAAGAGCTCGCGGCAGAATTGAAGGATCGCCGCCTGGCGATGCGCAAGCTGACACAGGCCGATATCCGGATTGAGGACGCCAAACGACTGGCAAAGGAACGCCGCAGCAAAGAAGCCAACGAAAAACTTGAAGCGGCCCGCATCGATATCGATGCCGTGATCAAGACGCTTCGCCCCCTGCTGGCGCGCTACGCTGACCGGCAGCAAATCGCCCGCTGGAAAACACAGGTCGATGAAGCTCTGGCTGCATCGCGCCGCGAAGGCAAAGACGTCATCATTGTCCGCAAAGTCGATCGCCAGTTGACTCTCTATCGCAAAGGGGGCCGGGTTCGGGATTTCAATGCCGGCTTCGGTTTTAATTTCCTTGCGGATAAACTCTATTCAGGAGATAAAGCAACACCGGAAGGGGAGTACAAAATTGTAAAAAAACTTCCCTACAGCCGCTATTACAAGGCCCTGCTCATCGACTATCCCAACCAGGAAGATCAAAAGCGCTTTGCTCTGGCCAAGAAGAAGAAGTTGATTCCTGCGAATGTCGGAATCGGCAATTTGATCGAAATCCATGGTGGTGGTGACGACTCCATGACCAACGGCTGCATTTCACTTCAAGACCCTCACATCCGCGACCTCTTTGATCAGGTCGAAGTCGGTACCCCGGTGGTGATTGTCGGAACAATCGATTATGACAATATCATTGCATCAGCACTCCGCGGCCTCAACTAAAGGCCCAAACCGCTTCCGCCGCGAAGCGAGCGGGACAAAACCGCCCCGGCGCCCCCGCAAGCTCCTTTTACTGGTGGGCCTCCTCCTGGTTCTTTTCGCCGCACTCCTCTTTTTCGGCTTGGTCCTTTATGGCAGTCACCTGGCAGAACAGCAGCCGGCGGCAAAAGCCTCGGCCCTGGCTGGAAAGCCGGCGCCGACCGATCCTGACAAACTCCAAAAAGCCAACGCAACTTTGACGAAAAGGCTGGCGGCCCTTGCGGCCAAACCGGATGAACCGTATATTGTTGTCGATTCCGCCCTCAACCGGGTTTACTGGTGGCAAAACGGGGTGGTTTTACGGGAAATGATCGCCTCCTGCGGCACCGGCAATATCCTGGAAGATCCGGCGTCGGGGCGTAAATGGGTCTTTGAAACTCCTCGCGACGAACGTAAAGTCTGGATGAAAAAGGCCGCGCCGGTTTGGATGAAGCCTGACTGGGCCTTTATCGAAGAAGGGGAGGAGATCCCTAAAGACGGTTCAGGACGAGCTGAGCCCGGCGTCATGGGTGATTATGCCGTTGCCATCGGTGATGGCTACTATCTGCATGGCACCCTTTACAAACGCTTGCTCGGCCGCAACGTCTCACACGGCTGTGTTCGCCTTGGTGACGACGATATAGAATTTATTTACAAAACAGCAAAAATCGGGACGCGGGTTATACTTTTCTGATGCGACATTTATTACTGTTACTCTTGCTGGTTGGCAACAGCCTTGGCGGTACTTTTCCGGCGTATGCCCTTGCAGACAGCTTAACCATTAAAAACACCCTGCTGCAGGCGGAATATGATCTGGCCCGCAAAAAGCAGGTTTATCTTTTTCTTAATCTGGAGAAGAGTCAATTTGATGTCCGGGCCAGCGGCATGACCGTCTCGACCATTGCCATTAAAGAAATCCGGCCCTGGGGACCCCTTCCAGAACCCGGCCTGCATTTGATCGTTGATAAAGATCGAGTCCCGGAACGAGAAAAGATCCAGATTCCCCCACCGGAAGGGGAAGAGGCGGCAGTCAAGCCGGCGCCTCCTGCCGATCCGAACGCGCCTCCGGTCGTTAAAAAGTTTGACATACAAGCAACAGAAGTCACAGACATGCCGACCAACTACTCCCTGATACTGGAAGGGGGCGGCGTTCTGGTGATCAAATCCCTTCCGGCAGGAGACGACGGCAAGAGGACGATGGCACAACGCTTCGAAAAGCCTTTGTGGAAAGCTTCCCGTGCCCTCCATTCTGTTTTGCAGCATTATAAGCAAGAACCTTTCACCGAACTCCTGCTGATTCTGAGCCCCGAAGACGCCCAGCGTCTCTATTGGGCGCTACCGGTCGGGTCAGCGCTCTTGATTCCGGCAGCGCAACCCTGATTGCTCTGCATGGCCTCTCTTTTCAGGCAGGGCCACTATGCGTTTCCGCTTCCCCTTCTTACAACCGTCGTTAAGGACCAGACTTGTCTGGCTCATGCTCTTGATGAGTATGAGCCTGGTAATGATTCTGGTCTTTTTCTATTACCAGACTGAGAAGGTCCTCTTTAATGAATTCCAGCGCAAGACTTCGGAACTGACGCGCGCCGTGCAAGTCGGGCTGGCTGGCGCGACCGCGGCCCGGCTCAATGATACCAAGAGCCTTGAGCGCTACCTCGGGACCCTTAACAACAAAGGGGTCAAGGAGATTTCCGTTATCAGTGTCGCTGATCGCATTGTCGCCTCGACGAGTAGCGACAATGTCGGAAAATGGATCTCGCAACAACGCAAAGAATTAATCTTCAAGGCGGAGCTCGGGCAACCGGTGACCGACGACGGGCCTGACTATAATGTCGTCATTCCCGTCAGCTCGAAAGAAGGTCCGGTCGGCTACATCCATCTCACCCTCAATGCCGAAGACTTTTCCGGGTTTATCCGCCTCAGTCTCTTTCGCCGCATCATCTCCGCCGTCGTCATCCTCTCGCTGGGGACCTTAATGGCTCTGGTCCTGGCCGGACACTACACGCGGCCCCTCGAACAGGTGGTACGCGCAGCGGAGAAGGTCGCTGAAGGGGATCTCGACCATGGCGAAAAGCTCCCGGTCGGGCGTCAGGACGAAATCGGCAAACTGGCGCGCAGCTTCAGCGACATGATTGAAAAGTTGCGTGAAGACCGGGACCTGAGCGATCGGTTGCGGCGCGCCGAGCATTTGGCCGGCATTGGCCAGGTGGCGCGGAGTGTCGCCCACGAAATCAAGAATCCCCTGAACTTCATCAGTCTCTCCATCGATCACATGCTTGACACCTATCGCCCGGCCGACAGCGCGAAGGGGGAGCGTTTTGAATATCTGGTGCGCAATATGAAGGGAGAGATCCAGCGAATCAGCCGCTTTGCCGAATCTTTCCTCGAATATGGCCGCCCCATTGAACTACGATTAAGCCGCACCGACCTCGTGGCGATGCTCGACAGCATTCTCGAACTGGTGCAGCCGCGGGCGGTACAGGAAGAGATTATCATTATTCGCGAATATGCAGGCCTCCCCGAGCTTGCAGTCGACCCCGAACTGCTGCGTACCTGTTTTTTCAATCTGGTCCTGAATGCCTTTGACGCCATGCCGCATGGCGGTGAACTGCGGATACACGGGGCGCTGCAACAAGGAGAAATCGCCCTCACCGTCTCGGATACCGGCAGCGGCATCGACCCTCTGCAGCTGGAAAAGATCTTTGAGCCGTACTTTACGACCAAACCCAAAGGGGTCGGCCTCGGCCTCGCCCTGACTCGCAAGATCATCGAAGAGCATGGCGGCAGAATCCGCTGCGAAACCCGGGCGGAAGTCGGCTGCCGCTTTATCGTTACCCTTCCCCTCTCCACCCCTGAGAAGAACGTATGAGTATCAAGATATTGGTTGTGGATGATGAACCGTTGCAGCGGGAGATCTTAAAAACCATCCTTAGCGGCGAAGGATATGAAACCGAGACGGCGGAATCGGCGGAAGTCGCTTTGGCGATGCTGAAAAAACTCGATCCGGAGGTCATCCTCACCGATCTGCAGATGACAGGGATGGGCGGTCTCGAATTCCTTCAATCTCTGCCGGAAAAATCGGTGCCGCCGGCGGTCATCGTCATTACCGCTCACGGCACCATCTCTTCGGCGGTGGAAGCGGTCCGCCTCGGCGCCGCTGATTATCTGACCAAACCGGTCGACAAGGAAAAAATCCTCTTTGCGGTGCAGAAGGCCTCGGAACGGAGCAGAATCCTCAAAGAAAATCTGCGCTTGCGGACTGAACTCTTCAGTCGTTTCAAGATTGACGGCATCGTCGGCGTCTCACCCCGCATCCGGCAAATCGTCGATGTTCTGCGTCGCGTTGCCGACTCCTCCTCGACGATCATGATCCGTGGTGAAAGCGGCACCGGCAAAGAGTTGATCGCCCGCGCCGTCCATTACAACAGCCCCCGCTGCGCCCGCCCCTTTACGGCGCTAAATTGTGCGGCGATCCCGGAAAATCTCTTTGAAAGCGAACTCTTTGGCTATGAAGCCGGCGCCTTTACCGGCGCCACCGGCCGTCGCGAGGGTTTGATCGAAGCCACACAAGGGGGGACGCTCTTTCTTGATGAAGTCGGCGACATGCCGCTGACCATGCAGTCAAAACTGCTGCGCGTCCTGCAGGATCGTGAGATTCGCCGCATCGGCGGCAAGGAGACGATCCACGTTGATCTGCGCATTTTGTCGGCGACCAACAAGAATCTCGAAGAAGAGGTGGAGAAGGGGACTTTTCGCGAAGACCTATACTACCGCCTCAATGTCGTCTTCATTGAAATGCCGCCCTTGCGCGAACGCTGCGAAGACATCCCTGATCTCGTCGCCACCTTTGTGCGCAAATACAACCAGGAATTTGGACGTCGGGTCAACGATGTCAGCCGCGAAGCGCTCAAGGCCCTGGTCGAATATCGCTGGCCGGGGAATGTCCGGCAACTCGAAGCGGTCATTGAACGCTCCGTCCTCCTCAGTGACGGCGGCACCTTGACTCTCGATGACATCGGCGGTCTGCTGGTCGGCCGCAAGACCATCAACCCCCTCGGCGTCGATCTCCCGGAAGAGGGTCTTGATTTTGAAGCATTGGAAAAAGATTTATTGCAAAAGGCGCTGCAGCGGACGGGCGGCGTCGCCAGTAAAGCGGCCAAGCTCTTGAAGATGAGCTACAAAACCTTCCTTTACCGGATCGAAAAGTTTGGCCTCAAGGCAGAGAAGGACGAGTAAACGGCGCTCATTGCCGATCAGCGCAGAAGATCGCCGAGATAGGCCTGCAGATTGGCGCGGATCGGCATAAAATAGAGATTGGCGCCGGTGCGGGCGGAGAAATCCAGGGATTTTCGGGCAAAATCGCGATTCCAGGTCAGCTCGTGACGAAAATCAGGGGGAAAGAAGGCCTGATTACGGTTCTCCCAGTAGTCACGACTCTTCTCACTCAGGACCGGGCAGACCCCCCAGTAAAGGTCAAGACCGGCGAGGAGGTCGTAGTAGATCTCCATATAACGCAGATCGAAAAAAGGCTGGGTAAAGAAGCCGTCGGCGCCGGCCTCACACTTTAAGCGGACATAATCGAGCTCCTCGCGGATGGCCGAACGATAGGGATCAATGCCGGCATAGACCTTAAGGGCGGGAAGGGCTTTCTTTAAAGCCCGAATCAGTTCGCAAGACGTGGTACGGTAGGAGCGCCGCGACATATCGAGGGGCTTATCACCGCTGATGACTAGGACCTCGCTGATCTTGTGTTGGCGGAGGGTTTCGGCAATTGCCAGCGGCTTTTCAAGATCAAAATCGATGGCGCGCAGATGCGGGATCGTCGCCGGAAACCAGCGTTGCGCCAGAGCACAGCCTTCCCAGCTGCGCAACGGAAATTGCAGGAGATCAGGGATGTTGATGGTCTGCACGGCCGGGCAGAGCTCGTGAATAATTTCAAGCTCCCGCTCCAGCGCAAGGGAATCGCGGGGGACGAGTTCAACACAAAGTCGGGGCATGGAACCTCACAATCAAAGAGGCCGCGCAGGAGAAGCAGGCGGCGCGAAGATTTTGACATTTTAGTCAAAATCGCTAGAATGTCAAAATAGAAAGTCCTGGCGTTCTTGCTGTGCCTTGGTCACCACGCTGCAACCAATAGCTACGGAGATGACGGGAAAAACCCCTCATCTCCTTTTTTATCCGGCCCCGGCCTGGATCCTGGTCCTTATTCAATGACTGAATTTCATCTTGAACGTTTCCCCAATGGTTTACGACTGTTAACGATCGAAATGCCGCACCTGCACAGCGCCGAGATGCTCTGTTATGTCGGCGTCGGCAGTCGTTACGAAAGCGAAGACGAAGGGGGAATCTCGCATTTTCTCGAACATATGCTCTTTCGCGGCACCGAAGATTATCCGAAAAGCTTCTGCCTCGAAGCTGCCTTCGAATCGATCGGCGGCGCAGTCAATGCCAGTACCGATGCCGAAGCCACTTGCTATCACACCCGTTTTCATCCGGATCGCCTTGACCTCTGCGCACAACTCTTCGCTTCCTTGCTGCGCCGGCCACTGTTGCAGGGGATCGAAGTGGAGCGGCGCATTATCATGGAAGAAGCTCTGGAGGACTATAACGAACAGGGGGTCGAGATCAATGCCGACAACCTCACCTCCCGCCTCCTGTGGCCCGAACATCCACTGAGCCAGCCGACGATCGGCACCCGCGACTCGCTGGCAGCGATGGGCATTGCCGCTCTGCAGCGTCATCACCAGACCTTCTACACGCCGCACAACACGGTGATTGCCGTGGCCGGAGCTATTACCCACACGAACGCACAGCAAGCAATCAGCGCCGCCTTTGCAAACTGGGAAGGCAAGCCGGCGCCGCTCCCCCTCCCCTGGTCGGAAGCGGCGGAAGAGAAAGCCGGACCGGAAAGTGTCTGGGTGCACGATTCCGATTCACAGGTCGGCGTCCAGCTCGCCTTTCGTTTGCCGGGACGCAGCGATGCACGACAGATGGAGCTGCGCGTTCTGCGCCGCCTTCTCACCTGCGGCGGCACCTCGCGTCTCCTGCTGCGCCTGCGCGAAGAGCTGGGCCTGACCTACAGTGTTGATGCCGCTCTCTCCCTCTTTGCCGAGAGCGGCTGTCTCTCTATCGACCTCGCCGTCGCGGCGGAAAATCTGGTGGCAGCGATCCGGGAAGTCCTCAATGTTCTGACCGAAATTCGCGCCATCCCCGTCAGTGCGGAAGAACTGGAGCGCCTCAAAGCCACCTATCTTTACGATCTTGACTTCTCGCAGGATCATACCGACGAAATGGCGACCCGCTATGGTTGGGGGGAGTTATGCGGCACCCTGCGGACGACAGAGGACGATCGTCAAGCGGTCATCGCCATCACTGCCGACTCTTTGCAAAGGACGGCACGGGAACTACTCACTCCGAAGTGCTTGAAGCTGGCCGTCGTCGGCCCCTTCCGCCGCCGCGATCAGAACGAGATTGCCACCCTCCTCAACGACTACGGCACGAGGAACGAAACGACCGCCGCTAAAAAGAAATCTTGAGAGGCAGGATGCTTAACGCTCTTCGATACCAAAGCGAATATCTTTTCTTTCTCCTCCTCTCCGCCTTCATTCGTGTTCTGCCGCTGCCGCTGGCGTTGTTGCTCGGGAGATCCCTCGGCACCTTGATCTATTTTGCCCAGCCGCGCCGCCGCCGCAAGGCACGGCTCAATCTGCGCCTCGCCTTTCCGGAGAAGAGTGCGGAAGAGTGCCGGAAGCTGTTGCGGGAAAATTTTCGTCAGTTGGGTCTCACCGGGATCGAGATGCTGCGCCTCGACCTTTACCGCCATCCGCAAACGGTCAAGGAATCCTTTGTGGTCAACGGTATCGAAGAAGTGCAGCGAGCGCTTGCAGAGGGGAAAGGCTGCTTTCTCCTCACCGGCCATATCGGTTTCTGGGAAGCGGGTTGCATTTTGATGCCGCTGCATGGGATCCCCACCGATTTAATCTACAAGCAGATGAAGAATCCCTATGTCGAGAAGCGCATTCTGGCGCTGCGCGGGGCCACTGGCACCCGCGCCATCGAAAAGAAACGCGCGGCCCGCAAAATCCTCCGCTCCCTGGGCGACAACCGCGCCGTTGCCGTCCTCATTGACCAGCGGGTCTCGCGCCACGAAGGAGTGGTTGTCAATTTCTTTAATCGACCGGTCAATGCAACCCCGATCATCGCCTTGATGGCGATCAAGCAGGGGACGCCGATTGTTCCGGCCTTCAGTCGCCGCCTCCCGGACCACCGATACGAGATCACTTTTACACCGATGATCACCTTCCCACAGGAAGAGAATCCGGCGCCGGAGACGGTGATTGCCGCGACGCAGCTCCTCACCGATCAGATCGAGGCGGCGGTACGAAGGAGTCCGGAGCAGTGGTTCTGGGTCCATGACCGCTGGCGGCTGTAGGGCTCTTCTTTCCTCCTTGCCAGTGGCCAGCGCCTGTGCTACATAAAAAACTCAAGTCTAATCCATTGCATGGAGGCGTTCATGAATATCCATATTGTCCCCCTGTCCTCGCCAAAAACCAAATACAGCGACGAAACAAAGCTCGGTTTTGGCAAGCTCTTTACCGACCGGATGTTCGTCATGGAGTACAGCGCCGGACAGGGCTGGCACTCGGCCCGCATCCAGCCCTACGGCCCCTTTGCCCTCGATCCCGCTTGCGCCGTCCTGCATTATGCCCAGGAGATCTTCGAAGGGTTGAAAGCCTTTCGCCGCCCGGATGGTCAGATCTCCCTCTTTCGTCCCCGGGATAATGTCCGACGCTTCAATCGCAGCGCCGAGCGGATGAGCATGCCGGCCGTCGATGAAGTCTTCTTTCTTCGTGCGATCAAGGAGCTGGTCAAACTTGAAGAAGGCTGGATTCCACAAAGTGAAGGGACGAGTCTCTACATCCGTCCGACGATGATTGCCACCGATCCCTACCTCGGCGTCCGCCCTTCCGAGACCTATCTCTGTTACGTCATCCTCTCCCCGGTCGGCGCCTACTATTCCGGCGGCCTCGCCCCGGTCAAGATCTGGATCTCCGACGAATACGTCCGCGTCGCGCCGGGCGGGACCGGCGAAGCCAAGACCGGCGGCAACTACGCCAGCAGTCTCAAGGCGTCGCAGGAAGCCGCCCTGAAGGGTTTCGATCAGGTCCTCTGGCTCGACGGCGTTGAGCGCAAATATGTCGAAGAGGTCGGCAGCTCCAATATCTGCTTCCTTTATGACGGCAAGGTCGTCACCTCCCCGTTAAAAGGGACGATCCTCGACGGCATCACCCGCCGTTCGGTCCTTGCCCTGGTCAAGGATTTCGGACTGACTGTCGAAGAGCGCGCCCTCTCCATCGACGAGATTCTCGACGGCGTCAGCAGCGGCCGCCTCACCGAAGCCTTCGGAACCGGCACCGCCGCCGTCGTCTCCCCGGTCGGCCAGTTCACCTACCGCGATCGCACCGTCACCTTCGGCGACGGCAAGAGCATCGGCGCTTTGACCATGAAACTTTATCAAACCCTCACCGGCATCCAGAATGGCAAGGTGGCGGATCAGCACGGCTGGAACGAGATCTTCTGATTTATGGTCTGCGTAACGACTCATAAACGGGGCGACTCAGTATTGAGCCGCCCCGTTTTCTTACCAGTTGATGGAGCTGAATTGCCGGGAGATTATTATGACAAGAATGAACCGAATCCGTATCAAAGAACTCCTGGCCGGGACGTCGAGTCAACCCGCCGTTACTGTCTGCGGCTGGGTACGGACCATTCGTCGCGGCAAAGAGGTCGCCTTTATCGAGCTCAACGACGGCTCGTGTCTGACCTCGTTACAGATCGTCGCCGCTCCTGATCTGGCCGGCCTCAATGCGGCCGGCCTCGGCACCGGCGCCTGTCTGTCGGTGCAGGGGGAACTCCTCCCCTCCCCGGCCAGCGGCCAGGCGTGGGAACTGCGCGCCACGGTTATCACCCTCCTCGGTCCGGCTGACGAGTCCTTCCCGTTGCAGAAGAAGCGGCACTCCCTCGAATATCTCCGCTCCATCGCCCATCTCCGCCCCCGCGCCAACACTTTCAGTGCCGTCTTCCGCCTGCGCAGCGCCCTCTCCTTTGCGATCCACCGCTTCTTCCGCGAGCGGGGCTTCACCTATGTCCATACGCCGATCATCACTGCCAGCGACTGTGAAGGAGCAGGGGAGCTCTTTCGCGTCACCACCCTCGACCCGCAAGCGCCGCCGCTGCGCGACGGGCAGGTCGACTGGAAAGCCGACTTCTTTGCCGAAAAGACCGGCCTCACCGTCTCCGGCCAGCTCGAAGGGGAGCTCTGCGCCCTCGCTCTCGGCGACATCTACACCTTCGGGCCGACCTTCCGCGCCGAGGATTCCCACACCAGTCGCCATGCCGCCGAGTTCTGGATGATCGAACCGGAGATTGCCTTTGCCGACCTGATGGATGATTGCGCCCTCGCCGAAGACTTCCTCCGTTACCTCGTCACCTTTGCCCTCAACGAATGCGGCGAAGATCTGAGCTTCTTCAATGACCGCATCGAACCGGGGCTCATCGTCCGCCTCGAAGCGTTGTCCACCGCTTCCTTTGCGACCATGACCTACACTGAGGCGGTGGCGAGACTCCAGCGGAGCGGCAAATCCTTCGAATACCCGGTCGCCTGGGGCTGTGATCTGCAGAGCGAGCACGAACGCTTCCTCACTGAAGAGATCATCGGCGGACCGCTCTTTGTCACCGATTATCCGGCCGAACTCAAAGCTTTCTACATGCGTCTGAGTGACGATCAGCGCACCGTCGCGGCGATGGATCTCTTGGTACCGCGCGTCGGAGAGATTATCGGCGGCAGTCAACGGGAAGAGCGGGAGGAGGTACTGCGGGCGCAGATGACGAAAAAGGGGATATCACCGGAAGCGCTGTGGTGGTATCTCGACACCCGTCGCTGGGGGAGCTGTCCGCACGCCGGCTTCGGCCTCGGCTTCGAGCGGCTGATCATGTACTTGTCAGGGATGGAGAATATCCGTGACGTCATCCCCTTTCCACGCACGCCGGGGAGTGCCAAATTCTAAAGTAAAGAGGCCCGTGAATGCAGATTCACGGGCCTCTTTTTAATCGGAAGCTAACGGGTACCTTCACCGTCACTTCTTCCTGGCGGACGCATGGGGTGCCTTCTTCTGCTTCTTTTTAGCAAAGGTCTTCTGCATGTTGACCTCTTCAGGAGAGAAATAGATCAGGCTATCGCGATTGAGGAGGAGATAAATCCTCCCCTCTTCCTGCCAGACCTTTTGTGCTTCGATCTTCCCGCCATCCGCCAGATAGACCGACCGCGCCAATGCCCCTGTCGCCAGAGTCGCATTCAACAACAACGCCAGTAGTAAAAGACGCCAGATTGTCCCCATCATCTTCTTTCTCCTTTCGTGCTAACAAAGGGCGCTGTCATCAGCGTTCTTCGATACTAACAGCTTTAAAGATTCTTTCTACCTCAATTTTCCTTCTTTGTCGCACCTCAGAAAAGGCGACCGATTGGCCGCCTTTTTTTGCTCTTATCAGTACAATTCCGTCCCCTCCCTGATGGCCAGGTAAGCTTCATAGAGGAAGACCCGATCCCGCTTTTTGCCGCTGACATAGATTTTTCTAGATGACTAATCGACGAATGAATGCTCCCGGTATGTGCCCCCGGCGTGGTTTACGTTATAATAAATTTCAGGATAGACAGGGAAAGGAGAGACCATCATGACGACGAAGGCCAACACGATTGCGGCGACGCAGGTTGCCACCCTGGCGGGCGGCTGCTTCTGGGGGATGGAGGATCTGCTGCGCCAGCAGCCGGGGGTGATCGCCACCGAAGTCGGCTACACCGGCGGCAGCGTGGCGAACGCCACCTACCGTAACCATGAGGGGCATGCCGAGGCGGTGCGGATCGAATTCGATCCGAGCCAGACCAGCTTCGCGACGCTGCTGCGCTTCTTCTTCCGCATCCACGACCCGACGACCCGCAATCGCCAGGGGAACGATATCGGCTCCAGCTACCGCAGCGCCATCTTCTATCACGACGCCGAGCAGCAGCGGATTGCCGAGCAGATCAAGGCCGAGGTCAACGCCAGCGGCCAGTGGCAGCGGCCGATTGTGACCGAAATCGTGCCGGCCGGCCCCTGGTGGCGGGCCGAGGAGGATCATCAGGATTACCTGGTCAAGAATCCAGGCGGGTATACCTGTCACTGGGTGCGGGAGTAAGGGGGGGTGAGTCATCGCAGTGGGGAATAGCAAACCCGGAAAGAAGAAAGGCGGCCGATTGGCTACCTTAACGTACGAAATATGGGCAGTGTCCCTAATTCCCTCCCGATCGCCTTGAAGCGGGCCACCCACTCCCCCACAGTTACCGTTGGTTTCATCGTTTCTTCTCCTTTGCATGTATGAGTTTTGTATATCATGGCCATGGCGAGGACAACGCTAAAGTGTGAAGTGGTAGACGGGTCAAGAAGTTTTTTAGATGTGACAAAAAACAAAAGACGGCCGATTGACCGCCTTCTTCGTTTTTGTATCAAGTTTGTTTCAAATGCCCAAATGTCAAGCATGACCCCTCAGGGCTCCTAGCCGCTGGCGGCAAGTTCCCCCAGAATCTCATGCAGATGATCGATGTGGGACTGGATGTGGAACTCCCCAAAAATCCTGATCATATCGGTCAGGGAGGGGTATTCGCCGAATGGGGTCTCTTTCAGTTCCGGGATATGAGCGGTGCGCGCCAGCTCTGTATCGGTCAACCCGGCGACTAAGCCGGCCATCTCTTCATAGTTCGCCTCACACGCTGCCAGCAGTTCGCTGTAATCCATGGCCGCCCGCTTTTCGCTATAGAACGGGTTGCCGGCATTCAGTTCGAGCAGCGGGGTCTCTTTAGCGATAAAGAGCCTGAGGAACGCCGTATGCCCTTTCCCCTCGGGACCGCTCAGATGGGAAACGATCATCCGTGGTGACCAACGGTCGCCCGGGGCTCGCGCGGCCAGCTCCTCGTCCACCGTCCGAAAGGCTTCCAGCAGCGATGCTGCCCTTTGGCGGATCATCGCCGCCAGTTCCATACCCTGTGAATTTGTCATGGTGACACCTCCTATAGTAGAGTCATGACTACAGAATCATTGTACGCCATTCCGCTCTTCGCGGCTAGAGAGGCATCATTTCCGGGGAGGGAGAAGACCGTCTGCGCATTGCGCAGACCCAGCGCGCCGTCCCTGATTTTGCGCCCCGTGATACACTCTCTGCAGAGGAGACCACAGAAGGAGGGAAGCGATGAAGCGCTACACGATTCGCCATGAAGTTGGGATCAAGGCTGCTCCGTCAGCCGTATACCAGGCGTTGACGGAGAGAGAGAAACTCGCAGGGTGGTGGACGGCCGATACCCGTGGCCGGGGGACGGCGGTCGGGGACGTTCTGGAGTTCTGGTTCGGAGAGTATTGCAAGAAGTTTGCAGTCATTGAGCTGCAAAGAGAGAGGCTCGTGCGGTGGCAGGCCCGGGATGGAGACCATGAATGGGACGGCACCGAGATCACCTTTGTCTTAAGGGCAGACGATCAACAGTGCCGGGTCGACTTCAGCCATTCGGGGTGGCGCCGGGAGGATGGCTGGCTGCCGCACACTTCGACCAAATGGGCGGTCTTCCTGTTGAGTCTCAAGGATCTGCTCGAAAAGGGGAAAGGGCAGCCGGCACCCGACGACGTGCAAGTCAACCACGACTGATTCCGGTTTTGAGGGTCTCTTCCGGAGTGATGAAAGCCCGCTTCCATCGGGTTTTCATCAATAACTAACATAAATTACCAACGTCCCCTCAGCATCCCGAGTTTAAGCAGAAACAGCAAAGGCGGCCATGTGGCCGCCTTTGGGTTGAAATACGGGGGGTGTCCCTAATTATTCCGGGCCTGTAAAGGATTTTGTGTAAATGGGTTTGTCGGTTAATAAGTCGGCATCCTGTCGCCGAAGATGATCGTAAACTGATTGAGTGCCGATTTC
>PHAV01000019.1 GCA_002841765.1 Deltaproteobacteria bacterium HGW-Deltaproteobacteria-4
CGGGCCGATAGAGGACTTTCACCACCAAGTCGCGATTCAGCCACCATAGCTGAATCGATGGCGCTTACACGCCACGCGCCCTGCCGGGCGCACCAAAAAGAGAGCGGGGTGACCATTCTGGCTCACCCCGCTGCGTTCTCTGCCCTTTTTTGACTACTTTTTGCAGATCAGCTCAAGAATCCGGTTACTGCGCTCCAGAAAAGTCTCCATCCGCTCTTTGCTGAACTCCTGATGGCTGAGCATGGAGAGATCGTAGACCTGGCCAACGAGGAGTTCGGCATCGTCACTGCGTCCTTCTTCCTCGAAACGCGCCAGAGAGCGGACGATCGGGCTGGCGACATTGACCAGCAACGTATGATCGCCGATCCCCTCTTCGCTCTCGCTCTTGCCGCGCCCCATCGAGCGCATCATTTCACGGAACCGCCGCATCTGTTCCGAAATCAGGACCATGCCGGGGAGACTGCTATCCTTGAGACTCTCCACCCGCACTGTCAAGCCCTCGACCGCCAGACGCTTCTCAAAGACCTCACGCACCTTCTGCTCCAGGGTCTTCTGATCGGCCCCTTCCACTAGGTCCGCACTTTTGTCGCTATCGATGAGACTGGAACTGATATCGGCATCGACGCGCTGAAATTTGACCGAACTCTCCTTCATCTCCAGAAATTGAATAAAGTGACTGTCGATCGTCGAATCGAGAAAGACGACTTCGATCCCCTGCCCCTGCAAAAGTTTGATATACGCGGCTTGTGCCGTGGCATCGCTGGCGTAGTAGACCTGATCCTTGTGGGTGGCTTCGGCCCGGCCCAGATACTCGGGGAGGGTGGTGTAGGCGCTGGCATCGCTGCTGCGGAAGATGACGTCATTCTTGACCTTATCGTAGAACTTGTCGTCGCGCATCATGCCGTATTTGACAAAGGTGTGAATATCGCCCCAGATCCGCCCATACTCTTCACGATCATTCTTGGCAAGATCGCTGATCCGCGCCGCCACTCGTCCGGCGAGGACTTCACGGATCTTCCGTACCTGCGGATCGTTCTGCAAGTAACTGCGCGATACATTGAGCGGCAGGTCCGGCGCATCGAGGCAGCCCTGTAATGGCAGGAGGAATTCGGGGATGAGTTCCGGGCAGTTGTCAGAGACAAAGACCTGGTTACAGAAGAGCTTGATGTGGCTGCGGCTGACGTCGAACTCGTTGCTGAGTTTGGGGAAGTAGACGATCCCCTTGAGGTTGAAGGGGAAGTCAACGTTGAGGTGGATCCAGAAAAGGGGATCATCACTAAAGGGGTAAAGCTGGTGATAGAACGCTTTGTACTCCTCGTCGGTAATCTCCTTGGCGCTGCGCGTCCAGAGGGGGTTGCGCTCGTTGATCGTCTCGCCGTCGATGCGAATGGCAACCGGCAGGAAGTTACAGAAGCGTTTGACCAGCTCGCGCAGCCGCGTCGGTTCGAGAAACTCTTTTTCGCTGTCCTCTAAATGGAGGATGATCTCGGCGCCGCGGTCGCTTTTGTCGATTTCATCAAGCTCATAACCGGTCGAGCCGTCACAACGCCAATGGACGCCGACAGCGTCTTTCTGCCAGGACAGGGAGCGGATCTCCACCTCTTTGGCGACCATAAAGGCGGAGTAGAAACCGAGGCCGAAGTGGCCGATGAGCTGATTGCTGTCTTTGAGGGCTTCAAATTTGTGGATGAACTCTTCAGCCGAGGAGAAGGCGATCTGGTTGATATAGCGCCGCACTTCATCGGCGGTGAGACCGAGGCCATTATCGCGGATGGTCAGGGTGCCGGCTTCCTTGTCGACGATGAGATCGACATGAAAATCCTCCGCTAACCCGAGCCCTTCAACGAGATTGATATGTTGCAGTTTACTGATCGCATCGACGCCATTGGCGATCAGTTCACGCAGGAAGATCTCCTTTTCGCTGTAGAGCCATTTCTTGATGATCGGAAAGATATTTTCAGTGTGGATCGAAATGGAACCTTTTTCTGTGGCCATGACCGGTTATTCTCCTTCTTTCTAGTAGATGAATCGAAGTGGCAAGGTAATCATGCGCCGCGCCATTGTCAAGGGGGAGACTAACGTGCGCTGTCTCATTCAGCGTCCACCGGATAACGGTCTGATCAAATCAGTGCTTCAGGATCGCCTATAGGGTTGAAAATTGCTTTGCAAACCTTTGGCCGCAGAATTCCTGTACGGCTTTCACCCCCGCATGGAGCTTCCCGGCATCATTCGCCGCCCATTCGTCGATCGGGAAATACTCACCCTCGAAAGGTTTAAATGAACAGCCAGCCTCCCAAACAGCCGTGCGCAGCGCAATGGCCCCCTTCTCGGCCAAAACCTGACCAAGAGGGAGAACCTTAGCGATGGCGCCACTCTGTAGCTTCTGCTTGTGAAGATTCGGCGGCAGACGCTGGTAAACCATTTGCCAACTGGCGTAGAAGAACAGAACTGGAGTGTCGCGGCCATGGGAGAGCGACCGCCATTCCGCAGGATCGACAATCCGGGTGGCGCCATCCGCCAGCCGGGGGGAATAGTCTAGAAACTCCTCGATGATGCCGCGGGTTGCGGTGGCCGGGAACTGTTCGACCAGCGGCGCCGAGATGTACTCACTGAACAGGACCTTTAACTGGTCATCCGGCCGGAGATTGCCGGGGCCATAGAGAATCAGCCGTTCCGACTGATTCAAATAGGAGACAAGGACCTGCTCGCGCACATGGCCGTCGCCAATGAGTGACGAACACCCCGTCGTACTGACAATCAGCAGCAAACACACTATGGCCCTGCACCACATACACTGCCTCCATCAAGTCCGCATTTGTAAAGTCTTGCCTGCCCCCGCCAACCGTTGCCCCATCTCAAAGGCACGTCGACATTCCAAAGGCAATACATCCTTACGGCGACTGGCTTTATGAATGGGGTCGAAGCTTTCGATCACCACCTTTGAATAATCGTCCACCTGACAGGTGTCAAAAGCGCAGAGCGACTCGGCAGAGCCAAGGAGCAGTTGCATATAGCGCTCATTGGTACTGAAGATCTGTTCGTATCCGTATTCCTTGCTCCGTTCTTCCGGGACATTCATGGTGTAGATAAAACCGGTCTTGATTTTTTTAGGGAACAACGTTCCGTATGGCACTGTATATGTGAGGTAGGGAAAGAGCAGGCGTTCGATAAAACTACGGGTTTCGCCGGTCACGGTACCGAAGTAGATCGGCGAACCGATGACAAGGGCGTCGGCCGCAGCTATCTTTTCCAGCACGGGTGCCAGGTCATCGTTCAGGACGCATTTCCCGTAACTTTTACCGCCGCGTGTTTTGCAAGCGAAGCAGCTTATACAACCCTTAAAGTCCAGATCGTAAAGATGAAACAGTTCCGTTGTCGCCCCGAGCGATGTGGCTCCTTCCAGTGCCTTAGCCACGAGTGTCGCTGTGTTCCATTGCTTTCGTGGACTGCCGTTGATGCCGATGACCTTCATCTGTCTTTCTCCTTTTGTCGTGGTTAGTTTTCGTTTATCTACCAGCAATCTACAACTGTTTGTCAATCAACTTGAACCAGAACTGCATAAGGTGGTCCCGTTTGACACCATCAATCTCACGCCAGGTGAAGCTGGTTTTTACCCCCGTGAGCTGAGCAAAATCGGTACGAGCAAGAAATTTTGTGATGGCGATGTAGTCACGCGGGCGCAAGGGGTGATCATCGGGGCGTTCAACCGTGGCGCAGGTAAGGGTGCGGTAACGGTCGAGAGAACATATGTGGCTTTCCAGTCGGTCAAGCAGCTTCCGACCCAGTCCACAATTGCGGTAGGCCGGACGAAAGAGCAGTTCCCCGACGTAATAGACCTCATCGAGCGGAAATGTTGTCCCGGCAAAAGCGTCAATCATCTGGAGGTTTTCATGGATAAGAGGCATGCCTGCAACCGCTCCGATAACCGCATCTCCATCATAGGCGAGAATGACGCAGGCATCGGGCGCCGCGGCATAGGTGCCCAAGTATTCAAGCTCATCTTCCCTCCTACCTTGATACAGATAAGGATACTCCCGGAAAATTTCGAGCCGGAGCGTCGCCACATCGTCCCGTCCATCTGCAATCGCAGCCCCGGTCAGCACTTGCTCGGTCATTTTCTTATTGCGGTTCATGTCGAGCCTCTCTATGACGCAGCAGACATCTGACGGAGTATCGCAATGTCCCGTAACCGACCTGAAACGCAGCGGTCGCGGCATCAATATTTCGACAAGATCGGTCTACCGGTCGTTGACGTTTCGGGAGTATACATTATTATCATCAATGAGGCCCCAGACAGGAGGAAAGATACCATGCTCAAAGCCAAAGCTTACGCCGCTGCCGGCGCTACTGCTCCCCTCGCCGCCACCATTATCCCACGACGTGATACCACCGAAGACGACGTGCAGATCGAAATCCTTTTCTGCGGCGTTTGTCACTCCGACCTGCACACGGTGCGCGACGAGTGGCACAGCGTCATGCCGACGACCTACCCCTGCGTGCCGGGGCACGAGATCGTCGGCCGCGTCACTGGCATCGGTAGCGCCGTGACCAGGGCCAAGACCGGCGATCTCGTCGGGGTCGGCTGTCTGGTCGACTCCGACCACGACTGCCCGAGCTGCAACCACCACGTCGAACAGTTCTGCCCCTCTGCCACCTTCACCTACAACTCGCCGGACAAACACGGCACCGCCCCGGTCACCTATGGCGGCTACTCCGAGAGGATCGTCGTCGACGAGCGCTTCGTCCTCATCGTCCCGACCAATCTCTCTCTCGCCGGGGTTGCGCCCTTGCTCTGCGCCGGGATCACCACCTGGTCGCCGATGAAGCGCTGGGGGGATCTGAAGGGGAAGAAGGTCGGGGTAGCCGGCCTCGGCGGTCTCGGTCACATGGGGGTCAAGTTCGCCAAGGCCCTCGGCGCGCAGGTCGTCGTCTTCACCACTTCGCCGGGGAAAAGGGAAGATGCCCTGCGCCTCGGCGCTCATGACGTCATCATTTCGAAGAATCAGGAAGAGATGAAGGCGCAGGCCGGCTCCTTCGACTTCATCCTCGATACCATCGCCGCCGACCACGACATCAACGCCTACCTCGGGATGCTCGGCCTTGACGGCGAACTGACCCTGGTCGGCGCGCCGGAGACCCCGCTGCAGGTCTCCGCCTTTGCTCTCCTCTTTGGCCGCAAGCATCTCTCCGGCTCCCTGATCGGCGGGATCAAGGAGACACAGGAGATGCTAGACTTTTGCGGGGCGCACAACATCACCGCCGACGTCGAGATTATCCCAATCCAGAAGGTCAACGAAGCCTACGAGCGGCTGATCAAATCGGATGTGAAGTACCGGTTTTCCATTGATATGGCTTCTCTCAAATCCGAGTAAACCTGACTGGTTCATCACGAAAAAACCGCCCGAACGGCAACAGTCGTCGGGCGGTCCTGATTTCCTGAACTCGTTGACTTACTTCTCGCGTTTCTCCAGAAACATGCTGATCAAATCGATGGGCACCGGGAAGATCGTTGTCGAGTTCTTCTCGGCGGAAATTTCGGTCAAGGTCTGCAGATAGCGCAGTTGCAGGGAGATCGGCTCAACCGCCAGGATCCGGGCAGCTTCGGCGAGCTTGACCGAGGCCTGCAACTCTCCTTCCGCGTGGATAACCTTAGCACGCCGCTCCCGCTCTGCCTCGGCCTGCTTGGCAATGGCCCGCTGCATCTCCTGCGGCAGGTCGATATTCTTCACCTCGACATTGGCAACCTTCACCCCCCACGGCCCGGTATGGCGGTCAAGGATTTCCTGCAGCTGCTGATTAATCTTCTCGCGGTTCGACAGGAGCTCGTCAAGATCGACCTGGCCGAGGACGCTGCGCAGGGTCGTTTGCGAAAGCTGGCTGGTGGCGTAGAGGTAATCTTCCACTTCGATAATCGCTTTATCCGGCGCGATGACCCTGAAGTAGATAACCGCCGAGACCTTCACCGTGACGTTGTCATGGGTAATGACATCCTGCGGCGGCACCTCGAAAGCAACGGTGCGCAGACTGACCCGCACCAGGCGGTCGACGCCGGGGATGATGAAGAAGAGCCCCGGCCCCCGCACCCCGATCATCCGCCCGAGGCGGAAGAGGACGCCGCGCTCATATTCGGGGAGGATGCGCACCGCGCTGGCAACAAACATGATAAAAAGGACAACCGGAAAGATGAGCGGGATATAGTTGATCAGCTCGAACATGATAAGCCTCCATTGCTTAAGTGAACCTGAAAACGGCAGTTGGCCGCAGATAAGTTCGGATAAAATCTGATAATCAAGAAGGTTATTGTGTCTTGCGCACCTTGAGCTGCATCCCTTCCACCACCTCGACTACCACTTTGTCACCGGCGGCAATCGGCGTGTCACTGCGCGCCTCCCAGTATTCGCCGTGGATAAATACCTTCCCCTCCGGATCGATAGAACTCTGCGCCGTCCCCTCTTCGCCGATCAGCCCTTCCCGGCCGGTTGTCTGCGGTCGGCGCTGGGCGGTCAGAGCCTTCCTGACGATCAGGACAAAGAACCCGGCCGCGACCAGCACCGTCATCAGGATCACATTCCAGGAAAGGCGCAGCCAGGGCTCTGGCGAATCGAAGAGGAGCAGGGATCCAAACACCATGGCGATCAAACCGCCGACGGTCAGCATGCCGTAAGAGACGACGTTAATCTCGGCAATAAGGAGAACCAGAGCAAGGAGAATGAGCAATACTCCGGCATAATTGACCGGCAGAGTCTGAAAAGCGAAGAGGGCGAGGAGGAGGGAGATAGTGCCGATCACCCCCGGCAGGATGACGCCGGGATTAGAGAGTTCGAAGAAGATCCCAAGCATGCCGAGCATCATCAACACATAAGCCACGTTCGGGTTGCTGATCGCATTGCGAATCCGCTCCACTTTCGTCATCTCCGCCGCAGTCACTTGCGCACCCTGCAGTTGCAGAACGAGTTCACGCCCCCCCTTGAACAGCGTCCGTCCCTCCAATTGCTGCAGGAGATCAGCTTGATCCCGCGCGACCAGATCGATCACCTTCCCTTCCAGGGCCTTATCCGCGCTGAGGGAGAGGCTGTCTCGCACCATCTTCCCCGCCAAGGTTGCATCCCGGCCGCGCTGACGGGCAATCGACTCGACATAAGCCTCGGCGTCGTTGACCAGCTTCGCCTCCATGGTCGGGTCGGCCTTTTCGCCAAGGGTCACGGGATGAGCCGCGCCGATGTTGGTTCCAGGAGCCATGGCACAAACATCCGCGGCCAGGCAGATGATCGCCCCGGCCGAAGCGGCGCGGGCGCCGGAGGGGGCGACATAAACGACCACCACCGCCGGACTGGCGAAGATCTCCTTGACGATCTCACGCATCGCCGTGTCGAGACCGCCGGGGGTGTCGATTTCAACAAGGACAAGGGGTTCTGCCTGCCGGGCCGCTTCATCGAGGTTGCGCTGAAGAAAACGGGCGGTCACCGGCGTAATCGGATCCTGAATGGAGACCACCCGAATCGTCGCCGGCTCGCCAAATGCGAGGATGCTCCAGAAAAGCAGGAAGAGAATAGTAACAAGACGTAGACGCATTACAATTTTGACCTTTCTTATTGAAGACAAGATCAAGCTTACCGTTTTTCTGCGATGTGGCAATAAGCTAACCGCGATCCTATCGGGATTCGGTCAGCGCTCAATTACCAGCGCAGGAACCAGAAGAGCCGGTGTTCGGTCTCTTCCCCGGTGGTACGGGTGGCGTAGATTCCACCCAGCCAGGCGGTGTACTGTTCACTGGCATCAGCCTGCGTCTCGCGATAATAGAAAGGGTTAAGTTCGAAGAGTGACGTTTCCGCATCCTGTCGGGCGCGGATAAATCGCCACAAAAATCCGGTCTCACTCTTTTGCGGGCTGCTGTCACGATACAGAACTTTCCAGAGGAGCGCATGGCGGGTGCGTTCCTCTTCACGTTTGTAGCTGTAGAGCGGCCATAGAACCCAGCTCCGGACGCTCTCCGGCGTCGTTGTCCGGGTGAAGCTATAGAGCGGGAAGAGGTGCTGGTGACGGGAATTCGGACGCTGCGACAGGTTGAGCAGACTCCAATCGGGATGGCCGAGATGAAGGAGGGCAAAGGTACTTGCGTCCGGGCTGCGCTCCTGCCAGTGGAGCAAGGAAAGATCGCGGGTCGATTCCTTCTTGCGCTGATGGTACCAAAGGGGAAAAAGGCCGAAGCTGCTGCAATCTATGTCTGACGATCCGAAAGCGAGGAAGGCCTGCCAGCTGCGGCGCTCCCCTTCGCTGGCGCGGCCATAGCGCAAAAAGGGCCAAAGGACCGCATCTTCACGGAAGTCACCGTCGAGCTTGCGACCGTAGAAGGGCCAGAGGTGGAACAGTGACTTGCCGGGCTCTTCCTGATGCAGATAAGGCGGGATGAGCGCCAGACTAAAGCTCCGCTCCGGACTTTCATCGTGCCACCAGAAAGGAAGCACCCGGCTGTGACTCGTCTCGCCCCGCTGGCTGCGGCTGATCAACGGCCAAAGGATGTCGAGCTGCTTGCGCAGCTGCGGTGGATCCTCGGTGGCAATAGCGACCGGCCCGAGGAAGAAGCGCTTGCGATAACCGTCGGGCTGGCGCAGGGAGAAGGAGAGGGGCGTGACGTGGTACTCACTCTGCGGGTTGCGCCAGTGGCCGTACAAAGGGAGAAGGAGAGTGTAGTCCCGCTCCGGCGTATGGCCCGACCACCACAGCAGTCCGGCCATATTGTTGCTGGTGTCGGCGGTCCGCTGCGAACGAAAGAGCGGCAGAACCCAGGTATCGCGCGCATCCGGGAGGGTTTCGTGGTGCACCAGCGGCCAGAGGAAGAAGCGGCTGTCATAACCCCGCTGTGGATCCTGCATGTGGGCATAAAGGGGGAAGAGGTAGTAGCGCTGCGTCTCGCTGCCCCGTTCATAACTGCCAAAGAGCGGAAACCAGTAACGCAGGGTGCTGTCGAAGTTGAAGTTATTGTGGCGGAAATAGACAGGGAAAACGACGCGGGTGGCTGAAGTCTCACTGCGGTGATCGCCGTAAAAAGGCAGGAATAACTGCAAGCGGTTCTCCTCGCCAGTGCGCCAGTCGAGATAAAAGGGGAGCAGAATCTTGAAAGCGCTCTCGTCCGTGCTCGCTGCATACCAAAGGGGCACAACCACGCTCCCCTCCCCGCGATTGTTCTCCCAACCGAAATAAAGGGGCACCAGCAAACTAAAACGCGCTTCCGGCGAGCGGTAGCGCCACCACAGCGGAATCAGCAGGTCATGGCGCGTCGCCCCCTTCTCTTGCCAGGCATACAGAAGGAAATAACCGCTCCGTTTTTCCGGCGATTGCTGCCGCCACCAAAGCGGCAGAATGGCACGAGTATGGCTCTCGCCGTGGTCACGCCACAGATAAGGAAACAGAAACCCTTCCGAAAACTGCGGCGTTTCGTGCCGCCACCAAAGGGGGATAAAGCGACTGCTCCGCTCTTCTCCCTGGTGGCGGATTTCCCCGAGTGGCCAAAGGTAGCGCAGGGTCCAGTCGTCCGTCGCCGGGTGGCGGGTGAGGCTGAAGAATGGGTAAAGAGTCGAGATTGTGCGCGCGCCATCCGCGGCTTCGGACTGACCGTAGAGGGGCCAGAGGTGGAACCATTGCTTCTTCCCTTCGCGTCCCTGCCAGTAAACCGGAAAGAGGTGGCGACGGAAATCCTCTCCCCGGTGTTCAACGTGTGCCAGATCAAAGAACAGCGACCATTCTCTGGAATCGCGGTCAGCATCGGTCTCCAGATTAAAGAGCCACGGCCGCACCGCGTAGCGCTCGTAGCTGCCGGCTTCACGGTGGTGGAGGATGCCAAAAGCGAGGTTGGTAGTAGACCCTGTAGCATCAGCGCTGTGGGTGGCGAGCGGCCAGGCAGTGACCGATGGGTAGGTATGATCGGTGGCCGCCAATGCAGAGAAGACCGGCAAGGACGACCAGAGCAGGAGAAGCAACAGAATGATGGGCAGGCGGATTCGGCGCATGGAAATTCCTCCTGATAGCAGGATCTTTCGGCTTGTTCGATTTACATTGAATAAGGCCGGCAAGTGTCCGACATTTTAATAAAAATATAGCCTGCCAGACTTTACTGTCAAGAAAACGATTGTACAGAGCTTGTCCACCAAGCACCGTTAACAGGCGGACGGTAATTTCTTGCCTTCACCGGAACGGCTGAGTATTAATGTGTGGTGCTTGTTGGTAAGAAAGCGATTGTCGTATTGTTGGCCATAACGCGAATCTACTTAACTGAGGCAGACTGAATTTTACCGGAGTTTATTGATGATCCCCCGCTATGTTGAACCCCTCTTCCGCCCGCCGAGCGAGGCGCGCAGCCTGATCTTCCAGATCACCATCGGCTGCTCGCAGAACAACTGCACCTTCTGCGGTATGTACAAAGGGAAACACTTCCAGATCCGTCCGGTGGCGGAGATCATCGCAGAGATCCAGGGGATTCCCGAGATCTACCGGCCGCGCATCGACCGGGTCTTCCTCGCCGATGGCGACGCGATTGTCTACCCCTTTGCCGGACTGGTGGAGATTCTTGACAGCCTGGCGGCCACCTTCCCCAACCTGACCCGCGTCGGCGCTTACGCCTCTCCCGCCAGCCTGACGACCAAGAGCCCGGAAGAGTTGGCGATTTTGCGGGGAAAGCGCCTGCGCATCCTCTATTTTGGCCTCGAATCCGGGGAGGACGCCACCCTCCTCTCGATCAACAAGGGCTTCACTGCCGAGGCTATGGCGCAGCAGGCCCTGAAGGCGCGGGCGGCGGGGATAAAACTTTCGGTGACGGCGATCCTCGGCCTTGCCGGCCTCCAGCGCAGCCTCAGCCATGCCCGCGCCACCGCCGCCTGGGTGAACCAGGTTAATCCCGAATACTTCTCGCTCCTCACCCTCTTTCACCGCCACAACGACGACTTTGTCCGCACCCTGGAGCAATGCACCCGGCGCGAACTCTTGATCGAAGCGCGGGAACTTCTCACCCATCTCCACCCGACTCGCACCATCCTCCGCTCCAACCATGTCTCCAACTTCCTCAACCTCGCCGGCAGCTATCCCAAGGATCGCGAGCGCTTGATCGCGGATGTCGATGCGGCGATGGACGCGGCGCAGTTGCGCCCCGGCTTCCTCGACAGCGTGCCGGCTTATGCGGAAGAGTATTATTGAGAATGTATGCCAGCGCCCGGCTTCCTCTTCCCCGCAGGGAGAGAATATGCTAATCTTCCCGCGCGGATGATCTTATCCCTGTAGCCGGCCCATAGATCTGACATGGAGAAACAACCTTGAATATCAAAAAGTTCTTCGACGCAATCGGCCTGAACGGCACCCAATGGCAATGGCGCCTGATGCTTTGGGAAAAGAAGATCAAGCAATCGTTCCGCACCCCGACCCAGGCCGGCGGCCTCCCTTTTTATAAAGTGCTGATCGCTCTCAACCTCCTCAGCTTTTCCATTATGCTGCTGCAAGGGGGAATTGCAGGGCGCAACGTCTTTGCGATCCTCATCAATCCTGACACCAATCTCCTGATCTATTCCGGGGCGCAGTTCTGGCCCTTCGGTGATTGGTGGCGCACCCTGACCTATGCCTTCATGCATGGCGGAATCCTGCATCTTGTCTTCAATATGATCGTGCTTTACCAGATCGGACCACTGATCGAGACTGAAATCGGTCGTTCGCGCTTCTTGATTCTTTATACCCTCACCGCCCTCACCGCCACCTTTGCCGACCTCCTCTGGCACCCGAATGTGCCGGTCGTCGGCGCCTCGGGGGCGCTCTTCGGATTGATCGGCTTTGCCATTG
This sequence comes from Deltaproteobacteria bacterium HGW-Deltaproteobacteria-4, assembly GCA_002841765.1. Classification (NCBI taxonomy): domain Bacteria; class Deltaproteobacteria; species Deltaproteobacteria bacterium HGW-Deltaproteobacteria-4. The sequence continues at coordinate 11,821 of PHAV01000019.1, forward strand.
CCTGGTACCACCGCCTCGGTGGTTTTCAGGCCCTGGAACTGCGTAACTTCATGCTCAAGTGGGCAGCGTTCGCCTTCGTCTTCGGCCTCCTTGTCGGTGCCGACAACGCTGCTCACCTCGGCGGGGGCCTCGGCGGCCTCGCTATCGGCTTCATCCTGCCGAACAACTCCTGGACCCGGCGCAAGACCGACAAACTCTGCACGGTTCTCGCCTGGGGCTGCGCCCTCCTCATCGCTGCCGCCTTTGCTGGACTGGCACTCAGTTGGCTGCGGTAAAGCGACCACCCCCAGCCCCTCCTTAACAAAGGAGGGGAGCTTAAAGCTTATAGTCCCCCTCCTTATTCAAGGAGGGGTTAGGGGTGGTAAATTTCAGATTGAAAGGTTTATATGGCCAAAGAAAAATTTCCCGTCACCGCTGCGATCCGGGCGCTGCGTGAAGGGAAGATCCCCTTCACCGAGCATCTCTACCCTTACGAAGAGAAGGGCGGCACCGCGACCTCTGCCCGTGAACTCGGTGTTGACGAGCACTGCGTAATAAAAACTCTGATCATGGAAGATGACAAAAAAGAGCCATTGATCATCCTTATGCACGGCGATTGTCAGGTCTCGACCAAGGAACTCGCACGCCAGATCGGCGCCCGCAGCGTCATCCCCTCTTCCCCGGAAGCGGCCAACCGCCACACTGGCTACCTGGTCGGCGGCACCTCCCCCTTCGGGACGAGACGACCTCTGTCGGTCTATGTCGAAGCCTCGATTCTCGAACTTGAGCGAATCTACATTAATGGCGGCAAGCGCGGCTTTCTCGTCGCCCTGGCACCACAGGATCTGGTCAATCTGCTCAAGCCGACGCCGGTGACGGTGGCGATTGACGGATAAAGAAAAAGAGGGCACCCACGAGGGGCGCCCCTACCATTCGTCAACTTGATTATCGTGAAGGAAGTGACGATGCCCCTGAGTGCAATCCAGCATGCTGCTGCTGCCGCTATCCGCACCGCTGAAGCGCTGATCATCACCGCCGGCGCCGGGATGGGGGTCGATTCCGGTCTCCCGGATTTCCGCGGCAATGAAGGTTTCTGGAACGCTTATCCTCCCTATCGTCAGCTCGGCCTTTCCTTTATCGAAACCGCCAACCCCGCCCACTTTCAACGCGATCCCGCCTTTGCTTGGGGCTTTTACGGCCACCGCACCAACCTTTATCGTAATACCGTCCCCAATCCCGGCTTCACCATCCTCCGCAACTGGATCAAAGACTTTCATCATGCCCCCTTTGTCGTCACCTCCAATGTCGATGGCCAGTTTCAAAAAGCCGGTTTTGCTGAAGAGGAAATCCTTGAAGTCCACGGCTCCATTCATCACCTGCAATGTCTGCAGCCCTGTTGCAACAAAATCTGGCCTAACGAGGAAGAGATTGACATCGACCTCCTTACTATGCGCGCCCGGCATCTTCCCACCTGCCCGCACTGCCAAGGAGTAGCACGGCCGAATATCCTCATGTTCGGCGACTTCTCCTGGCTCGACCAGCGCAGTCGACAGCAGGAAGAACGCTTCCAAACCTTTCTTCGCCGGCAGCAGGGCAAACGCGTTGTCGTCATCGAGATCGGCGCCGGCACCGCCATCCCGACCATCCGCGCCACCTCGGAGCGAATCGGTCGGACGCAGCAGGCGACTGTCATCCGCATCAACCTGCGCGAAGCCGGGATCGCATCTCCCCATCTCGCCCTCCCCTGCAGCGGTCTGGCCGGTTTGACCGCGCTCGATTCTCTCCTCAGTTCATAAAAAAACAAAAAGGGCCGAACCTGTACCTACAGATTCAGCCCTTTTTGTTCTTAAATCCGCCCCGTCAGGAAGCTGCTTTATTCATAAACAGAGTCTGCGTCGGGTAGGCAAACTCAATCCCATTTTTTTCGAACTCACGGAAGATGGCTAAATTTATCGATTGTTGAATATCCATGTAATGAGAATATTCGGCACTGAGGACATAATAGACCAGCTCAAAATTTAAACTGAAATCTCCAAAACCGGCAAAATGCGCCCGGTCGAAAGTGGCATCTTGCTGCCTTTCGATAATGCCCTTCATCATCAGGGGGAGTTCTTCAAGTTGAGCTGCGGTTGTCTGATAAATGACGCCGACCTGAAAAACGACACGACGGCGTTCCATTCTTTTATAATTATGAATTCTTGAATTAGTCAGATCGGTATTGTGAAAGATCAGGAGTTCTCCACCAAGGGAGCGAATTCTTGTGGTTTTAATGCCGATATGTTCGACTGTCCCCATTTTGTCTTCGATAATTAGAAAGTCACCGACTTCAAAGGGACGATCAAAAAAAATGACAAAATAATTAAACACATCACCTAAAACTGTCTGAGCAGCCAGAGCAATGGCAATCCCCCCGATCCCCAAGCCAGCTATAACCGACGATATTTTAAAACCAAGGTTATCGAGCAAAAACATCAGGCCCAGCACCCAAATGATAACGTTCAACAGAGAAGTTAATCCCTTTATCTGTTTTCCGCGATCATCGCCGTTTTCCTCCATTATATAGTTTCTGGACAGATGGCTTATAAAAGTGATGATTGCTTTGAGAAAGCAATAAGTCAGAATGACAACCGTGGCAACAGACAAACCTTTTTCGACTTTGACCGAGAAATTAAGGTTTTGTACAGAGAGGTAGAATGCAGCGAAATACGCAAGAGGAATAGCAGCTTTCTCTATCCCCTCAATCAAGAGGTCATCTAATCGCGTCACAGTACTTTTGGCCCATATACGCAGCCTGTAAATGATGATCTTTTTAAAGATATAGACACTCAATACCCCAACGACAAAAACTCCGAGGGTCATTATGTACATCTCAACTGTGTTACCAAAAAATGGTTGATCCGTAAAATATCCCATAATTTCAAGTCCTTTCGTAATAAAATAAAAAGCCGCCGGCATCGCCACAAGACAGTAGGCTGGATAAAATAAAGGGTCGAATCTGCAACACTTAGCAGATTCGACCCTTTTCTCTGCAAAAAGTCTTACGGGTTATTGCAACAGCTTGATATGATCGAGCGCCAAGCGTGCTTCTTCCGAATTGGGGGCGATACGGATCACCTCACGGAAGGCCTGCACGGCCTGATTTTTCTTGCCGAGTTTAGCGGAAGTAAGTCCGTACTGAAACTGGACAACAGGATTATCCGGAGCCATTTTGACGACTTCCTGGTATTCCTTCAAGGCGAGATCAGTCTTGCCAAAGGCTTCATAGGCTTCGGCCAGACGCATATGGGCAGTGGCATAGCTGGAATTGATCTCCAAAGATTTCTTATAAAAACTGATCGCTGTGAGGATGTCCCCCTTGTTGAAGTGAGCATAACCGATCCCGGCGTTTGCCACATCCGGATTTAAAAAAAGGAGATTCTTTGACGCCAGTGTGAAGTAGAAGATGGCATCATCCCAACGTTTCATATCAAGATAAAGAGCGCCAAGGTTATTCTGACAGATCGGCGCAAAGCTGGCGTCACTCAAGCGCAACGCCTTCTTGTAGCTCTTTTCGGCATCGTCATAGGAGCGCATCAATTGATAGGTCTGGCCCATGGAGAGGTGAATGTTCGGGTCTCCGGGGTTCGCCTCCGCAGCAAGATAAAACTCTTTCAGTGCCAGCGAATAGTTGGGCTCGCGCAGATAAGAGATGCCGAGGGTGTAATGAACCTTTCCGTCCGTCCGATCTTTGGCCGAAATACAGCCAGAGAGGGGGAGGAGGGTCAACAGAACTAAAAAAAGGGCAAGACAAGATCTCTTCACGAAAGTCCTCACAGTGGAACAGTTCTGGAGTTGACATGATGTCGGACCAGAGGTGTTCCGATTCCAGGCGTCAGCCTTGATTATTACAACTTCTTTCCTACCCGGCGATGAACTCTGTCATCATTTTAAACTCTTTAAAACGCACGTCAATCTCTTCTATCGTCAAACTTTTCAAGCGGTTCAAGCTGAAATCCTCAACGGTAAAGGAGGCCATGACGCTACCATAGACGATCGCCCGGCGAATATTTTCCGGTTCAAGATTCTTTGTCGCTGCCAGGTACCCCATAAAGCCGCCGGCAAAAGTGTCACCGGCGCCGGTCGGATCAAAGACTTCCTCAAGAGGGTAAGCCGGGGCGGCAAAAATTTCGCCGGGGGAGAACATCAACACGCCGTATTCGCCACGCTTAACGATCAAGGTTTTCGGCCCCATGTTCAACACCGCCTTGGCCGCCTTGATGAGATTCGCTTCGCCGGCGAGTTGACGGGTCTCCCCTTCGTTGATCACCAGCAGGTCGACCCCCTTTAAGGTTTCAAGCAGCGCCTCGCGCTTGCCGGTGATCCAGAAGTTCATCGAATCAGCAGCAATCAGTCGCGGCCGCCGGACCTGGCGCAAAACTTCGCTCTGCAACTCCGGGTCGATATTGGCGAGAAAGACAAATTCACTTTCGGCATAACCGGCGGGGAGTTCGGGACGGAAATCGGCAAAGACATTGAGCTGGGTATCGAGGGTCTGGGCTTCGTTCAATTCGAAACCGTAGCGCCCTTTCCAGCGAAAGGTGGCGCCGTCGGCCATCGTCACGCCAGTCAGATCGATATTGCGCTCACGCAGCATTTGAAGATGTTCATCCGGGAAGTCATTTCCGACCACGGCGACGAGACGGACATCGGTAAAGTAGCTGGCTGCGACCGAGAAGAAAGTACCGGAGCCACCGAGGACCTCATCTGCTTTGCCGAAGGGGGTTTCGACCGAATCAAAAGCCATGGAACCGATTACTAAGAGACTCATCTTCTACACCTCAGAAATTTTTCAACGATAACAAAGCATTTCACACGGATAAAATCTGATTTATAAGGATTTACACAGATTTAAGACACGCAACTTTTAGTCGTTAAAACATTAGCGTCAAGCCGTTTATCCCGCTGTTTTATCTGTCTTTTATCCGTATCATCCGTGTTAATCCGTGTACAATTGTTTTTTAGATTAATCGAGATAGCGGCCCATGATCACCGCCAACTTCTCTTTGGTCGCCGCCGGGATCAGTTTCTTATCGGTCATGATCGCAAATTGCAGAGCATCCTTGCAGACACAGTCCCGCTCCACTGCCAACTGAGCAACAGCACCGGCGATAATCCTGCGCGCCATCGCGACATTCTGCTGGATGATAGCAATAATCGCTTCGATCGAGACATCATCATGGGCAGTATGCCAGCAGTCGTAGTCGGTCGCCAGGGCGATCGTGCCGTAACAGATCTCTGCTTCCCGAGCCAGTCGCGCTTCGTTAATATTGGTCATGCCGATGATGTCGACCCCCCAACTCCGGTAAATCTGCGATTCTGCCCGAGTCGAGAATTGCGGCCCCTCCATACACAGATAGGTGCCACCGCGATGGACCGTCGCCCCGACTCCCTGCGCAGCGTTGTAGAGGACGGTGCTGATATCTTTACAGACCGGATCAGCAAACTGCACATGGCCGGCGATCCCTTCACCAAAGAAGGTCATGGGACGCTTGCCAAGAGTGCGGTCGAAGAACTGATCAGGGATGACGATGTGGCCGGGGACGATCTCTTCCCGCATGCTGCCGACCGCCGAGACCGAGATGATCCGCTGCACGCCGAGCTTCTTCAGCGCATAGATATTAGCGGTAAAAGGGACTTCCGACGGCAGGAGACGATGGCCGCGGCCATGACGGGGAAGAAAAACCATCTGCACCCCGTGCAGGTCGCCGGTCACCAGCACATCCGAAGTCGGCCCATAGGGGGTCTCGACCACCACTTCTCGAACATTGTTCAAACCATCGATTTCGTAAAGACCGCTACCGCCGATGACGCCGATCACAGTTTGTGCCATTAGATTTTTCTCCACGCATTTGTGTCCGAAAATGGAATGACTATTCAGGTTTGTTCCGACTTTTCCAGTTTGGCCTTGAGCTGCCCGCAAGCCGCTGAAATATCCTGCCCTTTGCTCGCCCGCCGCACCGCGACGATATCACGGCTGAGGAGATAAAGCTGAAAAGCTTCGATCTGCGCCGGATCCGGGGTGTGAAAGGTTGATCCTTCGTGTTCGTTGTAAGGGATGAGATTGACCTTGGCCTTGACCTCATGCAGCAGTGACACGAGGCGCTTGGCGTCAGCGAGGGAATCGTTGACGTCGCGAATCAGGATATATTCAAAGGTGATGTACTGGCGCGGTTGCAGGGGGTAAGTGCGACAGGCCGCCATCAACTCTTTAAGGGGATAACGACGGTTAACCGGCATCAGCTCATTGCGAACGACATCGGTGGTGGCATTGAGGGAGACAGCAAGATTGACCTTGACGCGGCGACCGAACTCCGCCATCTCCGGCACCAGCCCACTGGTCGAGACCGTAATCTTGCGGGGTCCGAAGGCAAAACCATCGACAGCACCGAGAATCTCGATTGCCTTGACGACATTTTCGAGATTATGCAGCGGTTCCCCCATCCCCATGAAGACGATGTTATGAACAGGGCCGTCCTTGACGGCGGCACAGACTTGATTGACGATCTCGTTGACTGCAAGATTGCGGGTGAGACCGAAGGCGCCGGTGAGGCAGAAGGAGCACTGCATGGCGCAGCCGACCTGGGTAGAAATACAGAGAGTGTTGCGCCCTTCGAGCATGGGGATGCGCACCGTCTCGATCGTTTCGCCATCGCTGAGACGAAAGAGGTACTTACGGGTACCGTCGCTGCTCACCGCCACATGTTCCGGCGTCCAGTCCGAAACAAAGGCCCGCCCTACCAGTTCGCTACGCAACTCCTTGGAGAGGTCAGTCATTGCCGCAAAGTCGCAGACGCCGCGCGGGTAGATCCAGCGCATGATCTGCCCGGCGCGAAAGCGCTCCTTGCCGATGCCGGCAAGAAAAGCGGTGAGGTCAGTCTTGGTCAGATTTTTCAGGTCGATCAGTTCCGGCACCAAAAAAAACACCTTCATTCTTCGCGTATTAAAAGGAAAAAGCCCGTGGATATTATCCCACGGGCTTTTTCCACTCAAGCTTAAACGTACTTCGCAACCGGGAACGGATGAATTAAAGGAGTTCGAGACCCGAGAAGAAGTAAGGGATTTCAAAAGCAGCTGTCTCCGGAGCATCGGAACCGTGCGTGGCGTTCTCGCCGATCGAAGCGCCGAACTCTTTGCGCAAGGTGCCGGCATCGGCCTGGGCCGGGTTGGTGGCGCCCATGAGGTCACGCCACTTCTTGATGGCGCCTTCAGCTTGCAGCACCATGACGACGCAGGGGCCGCTGCTCATGAAGTCGGTGAGTTCGCCAAAGAAAGGGCGGGCGCTGTGCACAGCGTAAAAACCTTCGGCTTCGACCTTGCTCATGTAAAGTTTTTTGAGGCCGACAACGGTAAAACCTTCGGCGTAGATGCGAGCAAGGATACGGCCGGCGTAGCCTTTAGCAAAGGCGTCAGGCTTGATGATAGCAAAAGTTTGTTCCATGATTATTTCTCCTTCAGGATGATTGGCAGCTTAAAGCGCAGGACTCTTTAGCACTTTTGCCCCGTTTGAGTCAAGTTTCACCGGATGATTAGAGACAGACCGGAATGCGGACGCCGACAGAAGTCATCTCTTTTGTCACGACACTGCGATAAGCGAGGACTTCGACACCGGCCGCGGTAACCTCACGCAGGAGTTGCCCGTAACGGGGATCAATGCTGTCAGCCGGAGAAAACAAGGTCGCCTCTTTGCGCTGCACGAGGAAAAAGATTACCGCGCGGTACCCCTCCTCCTGCGCCCGTGCGAGTTCGCGCAGATGTTTCTGACCCCGCTCGGTCACGGCATCGGGAAAAGAAGCGACGCCGGTGGTAGAGCAAAGGGTGACGTTTTTGACCTCAACGAAGGCCTTCTCCCCTCCCCGCTGCAGGAGAAAGTCGATACGGCTGTCATGGTAGGGGACTTCGGCCCGAACATCATAACCAACGAACTCAGCGATGGCCCCGGAGCGCAGCCCCTCTTCAACGACCCGATTCGTCCGATGCGTATGAGTATCGACCCAGCTGCCGTTGACTTCAATCAGTTCGAGGGTCCAGGGGAGTTTACGCAGAGGATTGTCCGCCGCAGAGATCAGGACACGATGACCGGGGATGGCACATTGCAGCATGCTGCCGGTATTCGGGGTATGGGCGATGACGATGCGGCCGTCATCAAGTTCGACATCAGCAAAAAAACGCTGGTAGCGGCGCAGGAGACGACCGGAATACAAGGGTGCGGGGAGATTCATGCCGTTCTTTACCTAAAAAAATCGCCCCCTCTCCACACAGGAAGAGGGGGCGGGATATCTATTCTCTTTACAACTAACCAACAACCTGGGTTTTAGTAAAAACCGCCCGCAAAGCCAGGCCGTTTTCGCCCTCCAGAAATTCCCGTGCCCCTTCTTCACGATCGACGAGAGTGACGATGCCGACGACTTCCAGTCCTTCGGAGCGGGCACGCTCGACCGCTTTCATCGATGAACCGCCGGTGGTGGTGACATCTTCGACAATCACGACGCGACTGCCGGCGGGGAGGTTCTTACGCCCTTCCAGCCACTGGCCGGTGCCGTGCCCTTTTGGCTCCTTGCGGATGATAAAGGCATGGACGCTGGCGCCATCAAGGGCGGCGGCAATACTCGTCGCCGTGGCGATGGGATCGGCACCCAGGGTCAAACCACCGACACCATGAATCGGCCCGGCAAACGCCTTGACCTCCTGCCAGAAAGCCTTGCCGACCAGCAGACCGCCCTGTGCATGCAGACAGGTCTGTTTGCCGTCGAAATAGAAATTGCTTTTACGGCCGGAGGCGAGAGTCACCTCCCGCTCTTCGTAAGAAAGGTCGCGGATAATCTCCATCAAACTGTTGCGTTCCTGGCTGGTCATGAAATTTCTCCTTAAAAGAGTCCCATCTGATCAGATTCGACCAGACGGGGGAATTTAACGGGATATTGGCCACTGAAGCAGGCATCGCAAAAATGCCCGGGCCGGCCTTCCGGCGCTCCGGCGGCGCGCAGCGTCCCTTCGCGCGACAGGTAGCCGAGAGAATCGGAGGTGATGTAACGGTTGATCTCTTCGATCGAATGTGATGACGAAATCAGCTCTTTGCGGGTCGGGGTATCGATACCGTAGTAACAGGGGAAACTGGTCGGCGGACTGGAGATGCGCACATGGACTTCACTGGCACCGGCCGCGCGGATCATCTTGATGATTTTGCGGGCCGTGGTGCCGCGCACGATCGAATCATCGATTACAACAATCCGTTTTCCTTCGATAATCTCCCGCACAGGATTAAGCTTGAGTTTGACCCCGAAGTGGCGAATCGATTGCTGCGGCTCGATAAAGGTGCGACCGACATAATGATTACGAATCAGGCCGGTCTCGAAACGGATCCCCGACTCTTCCGCGTAGCCGATCGCTGCCGGCACCCCGGAGTCCGGGATAGGAATGACGACATCGGCATCGACAGGAAATTCCCGGGCGAGTTGACGCCCGAACTCCTTGCGCACGCCGTAAACCTGCCGGCCGAAGACGATGCTGTCAGGACGGGCAAAGTAGATATGCTCGAAGATACAGGGGGAAGTAGGGATCTTTTCAAAGGGGAAGTAGCTCTTGATACCGTGCTTGTCGATGACGACCATCTCCCCCGGCTCGATCTCGCGGATAAATTCCGCCTCGATCAGATCAAAAGCACAGGTTTCGGAAGCAACGACATAGGCACCATCGAGTTTGCCCAAGGCCAGCGGGCGGAAGCCACTCCCGTCACGCACCGCCACCAGGCGCGTCTCGGTCAGAAACGTCAGGCTGTAAGCGCCGCGGACTTCACGCAGGGCGTCGACAAGGCGATCTTCCAGACTCGCCCCTGCCGAACGGGCGATCAAATGGATGATGACCTCAGTGTCGGAAGTCGTGGAGAAAATAGACCCCTTCTTTTCCAGCTCAGCGCGAATTTCCAGGGCATTGACGAGATTGCCATTATGGGCGACAGAGATGGCGCCATGCACATAATCGACGACAATCGGCTGGCAATTCTTGATATCATTGCCGCCGGCGGTCGAATAACGGACATGGCCGATAGCGCTGCTCCCGGGCAGCTCGGCAAAGATCGAATTACGCTTGAAAACGTCGGCAACCAGGCCCATCCCTTTATGGGTGCGCAGCTGCACACCGTCAGAAGCGACGATCCCGCAGCTCTCCTGCCCGCGATGTTGCAGGGCATAAAGACCGAGATAGGTAAGATTGGCCGCTTCGGGATGACCGAAGATGCCGAATACGCCGCATTCATCGTTGAACTTGTCAAACATGCGATTTTGCCCTCATTGGATCGTCTCGACCCTGAATTCAAAAATTGGGCGAAGCAGCAAAGATCTGCTCCGCCCCGATATGACCTGAAGGAATCTTTAAACCTTAGCGTTCGTACAGTATCCGCAGCATCCGCCGTAGCGGTTCGGCCGCGCCCCAAAGGAGCTGGTCGCCGCAGGTGAAGGCGGAAATATACTGCGGCCCCATCTTCATCTTGCGCACCCGGCCGATCGGCACGGTCAGCGTGCCGGAGACCGCCGCCGGCGTCAACTGCGCCAGGGAGTCGGCTTTGTTATTCGGCACCAGCTTGACCCACTGATTGTCGTTGGCGATCAACGCTTCAATCTCGGAGATCGGCAGATCCTTCTTGAGTTTGATCGTCAGCGCCTGGCTATGGCAGCGCATGGCGCCGACGCGCACACAAAGGCCATCGACCGGTATCGGCTGCGTTGTCCCGAGAATCTTGTTGGTTTCGGCAAAACCTTTCCACTCTTCGCGGCTCTGGCCGTCCTCCACTTCCCGATCGATCCAGGGAAGGAGGTTGCCGGCAAGGGCAAAACCGAATTCCTTCTTCGGCATAGCGTCGTTGCGCAGGGTCTCGGTGACCTTCTGATCGATCTCAAGGATCGCCGAAGAGGGGTCTTTGAGCAAGTCAGCCACAGAACCATGGAGGACACCCATCTGCGAAAGGAGCTCGCGCATATTCGGTGCCCCGGCGCCGGAGGCCGCCTGGTAAGTCATCGACGAGAGCCATTCGATGAGATCTGCGCGGAAAAGCCCGCCCAGCGCCATCAACATCAGACTGACCGTACAGTTACCGCCGATGAAATCTTTCTGACCATTCTTTAGCGCCGCATCGATGACATCGCGATTAACCGGGTCGAGGATGATCACGGCATCCTTCTCCATGCGCAGCGTCGAGGCCGCATCGATCCAGTAGCCCTGCCAACCGGCCTGCCGCAATTGGGGATGGATAGCCTTGGTGTAATCGCCCCCCTGACAGGTGATGATCACATCGAGTTTTTGCAACTCAGTAATATCGTCGGCATTCTTCAGGGTTCCGGCATTCATCGGCGCCGGCTGTCCTGCCTGGGATGTCGAAAAGAAGACCGGCTCCACCCCTTGAAAATCATTCTCTTCCTGCATGCGTTGCATCAGGACTGAACCGACCATACCCCGCCAACCGACCATACCAACTTTCATCATTGTCATCTTCCTTTTCTTAACGAGATGATGTTCCAACGAAAACCTTTAAATTTTAAATCCCGCGGCGGATGAAGTCAACCGCGTTGCGATAGAGCCAGAGCCCCATACCTTCTTGCGGAAGGTTCTCGTCCCGTGTCCAGCGCGGGTGCTGGGTTCGATCGACATACGCTTCCGGATGGGGCATGAGGCCAAAGAGGCGCCCGCTCGGATCGCAGATGCCGGCAATCGCGTCCATGGCGCCATTCGGATTTGCGGGAAAATCCATAACAGCTTCCCGGTAGTCACTATCACTATATTTTACGGCAGCGAGGTGGCCGGCGTCAATCGCTGCCAGCGTTTCGCGATCGGCGACGAACTTTCCTTCGCCGTGCCGTACCGGCAGATAGACGCCATCCTTGATCCCTTGCGTGTAGATACAAGGGGAAGCAGGATCGACCTTGAGATAGGCCCAACGATCCTGGAAGCGCCCGCAATCGTTGAAGGTCAGTGTTGCGCTTTGGGTATGGTGATCCCCCTGCAGCGCCGGCAGCAGCCCCATCTTGACCATGAGCTGAAAACCGTTGCAAACCCCCATGATCAGCTTGCCGGCGGCAATAAAACGATCGATCTGTTCGACCAAATGCTCGTTGCTACCACGGATCGCCGCATGCTTGAGTCGATTGGCGCCGGCCTTGGCACTGCCGAGGTCGTCGCCATCGAGGAAGCCGCCGGCGAGATTAAGAAACTGGTAATCATCAAGACGGACCCGGCCGGCCAAAAGTTCAGCAATATGAACGATATCGGCTCGATCCGCGCCGGCGAGAGTGCAGGCCGCGGCGACCTCCCGTTCACAGTTGGTTCCGTTACCGGTGATGACGATTGCGTTCACCTTGGTCATCTTACATCTCCCGCAGCGGCGCTTGCCAGGCCGCTTTCAGTTCATCGAGTGACGCTGCGATCAATGAACAGTTATTGGCATCAACGACTTGCAGCTGTGCTGTGGTGATCACCTCGCCGAGCAAAGAGCAGCTCTGCCGGGCAAAGAGTGAAGTGAAGCGTCCCTGATTCTCCGGATGGACCGTCACCAGCAAGCGGCTCGCCGATTCCGAGAAGAGGATCTGCGGCACGGTCAATTCGCCGCGCGTCTCCACCTTGCTCAGATCGATGCGCATGCCGAGGCCACCGCTGAAGGCGGTCTCGGCAAGTGCGACAGCCAGGCCGCCGTCAGAGAGGTCGTGACAGGAAGCGATAAGCCCGGCGGTCTGGGCGGCATTGAGGGTGCGATAACGGGCCAGCGCCGAGGGCGCATCGACCTGCGGGACATTAGCGCCGAGTTCGCCAAGCTGTGCGTAAAGTTCGGAAGCGCCGAGCTCATTGGCGGTGACACCGAGGAGATAGACGAGATCACCGGGGCGTTTGGCATCCATGGTTGTCGCCAGCCGGACATCGTCGATCTTGCCGATCACCGAGAAGAGGACGGTCGGCGGGATCGAAATCTTCGTGTCGCCGATCTGATAATCATTCTTCATCGAATCCTTGCCGGAGATCAGCGGCACGCCGAAGGCAACGCAGTAATCGTAAAGGGCCTGATTCGCCCGCACCAACTGAGCAGCCTTGTACTCGCCGTCCGGAGTCTTGTCGCTCTTCACCGGATCGCACCAGCAGAAGTTATCGAGCCCAGCAACATGATCGATCTTGCCGCCGACCGCCACATAGTTGCGCAGCCCTTCGTCGATGGCGTTTGCCATCATCTGGTAGGTGTCGATATCGGAATAGCGCGGGCAGATGCCGTGCGCCACCACGGTGCCGACGTAACTGTCATCGAGAGGACGGACGACCGCGGCATCAGAGGGACCATCATTGACGACGCCGGTGAGGGGTTTGACGATCGTCCCGGCCTGTACTTCGTGATCGTAGCGCCGCACCACACTCTCTTTCGAACAGATATTCAGGCTGCCAAGGAGATTGAGGAGGGCCGTCTGCACGTTGAAGTCCGCGGGAAGCTGCGGTTCGCTGCAGGTCGGGGGCGTCCAGGTGGCGGGAATGAGCATCTGCGGCACACCTTCATGGAGAAACTCCATCGAGAGCCAGGTGACGGTCTTCCCTTGGTACAGGCAATGATAGTAACCGGAGGCAGTGAACTGGCCGAGATCGGTCGATTCCACCTCCATCTCCGCAGAGAGGCTGAGAAAAGCGGCGAGTTTATCGGGCGGAACCGCGACGGTCATGCGCTCCTGCGCTTCGGAGATGAGAATCTCCCAAGGCTGCAAGCCGGGGTATTTCAGCGGTGCGCGATCAAGATGGAGCTCGAAGCCGCCGGTATCCTGTGCCATCTCACCGATGGAAGAGGAAAGTCCACCGGCACCGTTGTCGGTAATCGAGCTGTAAAGACCGCGGTCGCGGGCGATGATGAGGAAGTCAAGCATGCGCCGCTGCGTGATCGGATCACCGATCTGCACCGCCGTGACGGGTGAACCTTCATGCAGCTCTTCGGAGGAGAAGGTGGCGCCGTGGATGCCGTCCTTGCCGATGCGGCCGCCGACCATGACGATGCGATCGCCGACCCGGGCCGCCTTTTCGTGGCAGGGCTTGCCATGCAGAGTGGCGGGCATGATCGAACCGGTACCGCAGTAAACAAGGGGCTTACCGACGAAACGGTCATCAAAGACCAGCGAGCCGTTGACGGTCGGAATGCCGCTCTTGTTGCCGCCGTGCTCGACCCCTTCGACGACGCCTTCAAAAATCCGGCGCGGCGGCAGCAGACGCGGCGGCAGCGGTTGGTCGTAAAAGGGCGAAGCAAAGCAGAAGACATCAGTATTAAAGAGGAGACGCGCCCCCATGCCGGTGGCAAAGGCATCGCGGTTAACGCCGACGATGCCAGTCAAGGCTCCCCCGTAGGGATCAAGAGCCGACGGGGAGTTGTGGGTCTCCACCTTGAAGACCAGGCTCCAGTCGTCAGTAAAGCGGATGACGCCAGCGTTATCCTTGAAGACCGAAAGGCAGATATCATCCTTGCCCTGTGCCGCGCGGATATCTTTAGTGGCGCGGACGATGTAGCTCTTGAAGAGAGAGTTGATCTCCTCCCTCTTGCCGGTGGTGGTATCGAGATAATCGATACGCGCGGCGAAGATCTTGTGTTTGCAGTGTTCGCTCCAGGTCTGGGCGAGGGCTTCGATCTCGCAATCGGTAAGGAGAGCGCCGAGGCCGACCGCTGCCCGCACCGCCAGCACCTGCGGATCACGGATATAGGCCTGAATCGTCTGCATCTCTTCAAGATTGAGGGCGAGCATACCCGCCTTGCTCAGCGCCAACAGTTCAGCATCACTGACATCCAGATTCACTTCGTGAACCTCGGATGCTGCCGTGACCTGTACCTTCGGCACGGTTGCGGGGAGACCCTTGACCCGGTCGAAGCGATCGGAGGAAACAATCGTCCAGCGCTGAATCAGGCCATTGGCGAGGAATCCGGCGGTAATTTTTTCAGCCAGAGCCGCATCGACCGGGCCGGAAAGGAGGTACTGCACCGAAGTATAAACCCCTTCGCCGGCAGCCAGGGGACGACCGATCTGGTACTGGATCGCCTCTTTGGCGGTACGTCCGACATTGTCGGTGACACCGGGACGGTAGCCTACCTCGATAAGGATATCGAACTCCGTGGCGAGGGGGGCATTGATCGCTACTTCCTGGATGACCGGATCGCAAAACGGTCCGTGCGCCGCCGCGGCGACTTCCTGCTGTGTCAGGTCGGCATCGATCGTATAGACGTCGAGGGTCTGGACGGCCGCCAGGTCAATCCCGAGGTGTTCGCGCAACTCCCGCTGCACCCGGGCAGCGCGGGCATCCCGCACTCCCTTTTTCAAAGCTACTTCTATGCGCCAGGGCATGATGTCTGACTCCTGCATGGTGTTACGATTAATACGAACAATCCGCCTCGAAGACCCGGTTAATAATCGTGTCGACATGTTTGAAACTTTGTTCGCACTCCTTCTTGGCGATTATTTTCAGACGGAAAAACAGATAGTAGCAGTTTCCTGTCGTCCAAGGATTAACTCGGGGGCGCAGCAACTCTGGCGATCGACAGTCCTTCGGGCCGCGGATAGAGCATGTTGCGGGGTATTATTGGTTTCGCTTAAATGTCCGAGAAAAACCGCCTCAAGTCCCTCCCACAGGAGAGTATCAAGAAGCTTGGCGCCGGCTTCGTTCGAAAGGTGGCCGTGCTGGCTGCGTATCCGCTGCTTGAGGTACCAGGGATAGGGGCCGTCACGCAGCAAGGTTTCATCGTGATTAAATTCAAGCACCAGAGCGCGGCAGCGTTGCAAACGCTGCACTACCAATCGCGTCGCGATGCCGAGATCGGTTGCCACACCGATGCGCCCTTCCCGGCTCTCAATGACAAAACCGGCGGTCGCTACGGCATCATGGGTCAACGGAATCGTTTCGATGCGCAGGTCACGAAAGTCAACAACCTCCCCGGCGGAAAACTCCCGCACCACCGGCAGCGCCCCGGTCTTGTTGCCGAGGGCTGTCAGGGACGTAGGGTCGATACAGACCGGCAGCTTCAAGCCGCGCGCAATCGGACCGAGGCCGCGACAGTGGTCGCTGTGTTCATGAGAGACCAGGATCGCATCTAGCTGTGCAGGATCGACATCAATCATCGCAAGCCGCTCTTTGAGACCGCGCAGAGAAAGTCCGGCGTCGAGCAGCAGGCGGGTTTCGCCGCTTTCGATGTAGAGAGCATTTCCTTTGCTGCCGCTGGCTAACAGACAGATCCGCACTTGATAAAATACTCCTTATTGCGGCTGCGTTATAACAGGAATCGGCCTTTGCCGGCAAGGAAAGATTTGGCGGGAAAGATCAGATTATCTCAGTTGGGTCAACCGGGGGGAGAAGAGGAATAAGGACGAAAAAAGCGCTCCCGCAGAATTTTTCCGAATGATGGCCTTCACTCTCGACCCAGATAGCGCCGCCGTGACGGTCAACAATCCCCTTGACAATCGTCAGTCCCAAGCCGGTACCACGCCCCCTGAAAGCCATCTTGCCGGTAAAGTGTTCTTCAATTTTTCCGATCTCGTAAAACTTTTCAAAAACTTGTAACTGCTCTTCCACATCGATACCGATACCGCTATCACGCACCACCATCTCGACATAGGTGTGCTGATGCGTATCGATAGTTTCGACTTCATCAATTCCTGCCGATTTATCCGGCGCGCGCATGATCCTTACCAAACGCGTCGTCAGCGTAATGGTGCCGTTGTCCGGAGTGAATTTGACCGCATTTCCAACCAGGTTGGTAACAACCTGAAACATACGATCCGGATCACAGAAGACTTGCGGCAGGTCAGAATCGAGATCGAGCTGTAAGGTTTGATGACGGACATGGAGAAAGTATTCGAGTTCGTTGGTAGCGGTACGGATTAATTCATTGAAGTCGACAAGACGGACACGCAACGGCATCTGGCGACGATCAAGGAGTGTGACATCAACAATATCACGGACAATAGCCGTCAAACGGTCAGATGCATCGGAGATATAACGAACCATGGAGAGGACAGATTCATCCGCCCGGCCGGCAACGCCACTGAGGATCAGTTCGGAGTATCCGGAGACAACCGTCAAAGGCGTCTTCAATTCATGCGATACCATGCCAAGAAAAGAATTCTTCATAGTATTCAAATTCTGCAAGTCAGAAGCGACCTGCTCGAGATGCTCTTTGATCTCCTTGTCGCGGGTGATATCACGAATCGTCATCTGCGTCATCCTCTTTCCACCCGGGTCAACCATAGCCGAACTGCGAAGCGAACCGACGACCCGTTCACCGCTTTGCGGGCGGACAAAGTTCAGTTCAAATTCGTTGATCCGGCCCTCCCGCAAGTCACACAGCATGGATTCCTCCCTTTCAATCCGGCCACCATGGACTCTGGCAAGGAGGGTGAGGAAATCTTCGTTAACGGCTACAGCGCGCGTGACGCCAAAGAAGTTTTCGGCAGCCCGATTGATCAAGAGGATACGATCAACATCATCCACAACCAGAATTGCATCGCTGGCATGTTCAAGGAGGGTGCGGTACATCTCGCGGTTGGCGGCAAGCTCGTCGGTGATCCGCTCCTGCTGTTCGTACGACGACTGCAATTCACGATTGGAGAGTTCAAGTTCTGTGTAGCTGTCCTGAATCTTGAGATCACGATCACGCAAAGACTTCGCCATGGATTCCAAAGCATTGGCGAGGGAGGCAAATTCCAGAGTCGACATTTTTGGCAGTGGGGCATTAAAATCGCCGCCAGCAACTCTTCTGGCAACACGACAAAGTTGCTCAATCGGCACTGTCAAATTGATACGAACGAAGAAGAATAAAACCAATAAGACGATGAGGGATGCTACCACCAGCACAATCAAGGTATAACGCAACAATTTTAATGGCATCGCCGAAAGGGCCGACTCAGGGAAACCGAGACTGACCCAGCCGACCGTTGTCCCGTCAGGGGCGAGGATGCGCGTCGTGGTATCGTAAACATGACCAAAACGGGGGTTAAAAAGGTGGGAGGTTGCCGTATTTCCTGCTTGTACCTCGCTGAGCGTGACAGGTGAAGGTGAGAGCGGGTCATGAGAATAAAGGGGGTTGCGATTGGCATCAACAATGACACAGTAGACAATCTCGGGATCACTCGCGACAACTTGCCGACAGCGATTGCTCATCCCTTCGATCTCGTTGAGATTGATCCCGAGAGAAAGGACTTTTTCAATTCCCGAGCTTAGCTCCTTGCCAAGGAGGCGGCTACGAACGGCAAGACTCTCCCTATAGTCGCGACTTACCTGCCGAATCGTCAGCACATTGTCGACGGCAAGGGTCACAAGCAACACAGCAAAAACAAAGAGAAGAATCCGTTTACCAAGAGTAGGGATCATGAACGGCAGTCTACCTGAAATTTCAAAAAATTTTAGAATAACATGGCATTTTGATACTGGCAATGAATTGCCAATAAAATATTCTAACCTTTTCCCCGGGGAGATCCTTTAGTGTTGACGGCAACAATCAGTTTGGATTACATTTTTGGGCGCTGCGTTATCAAAGTTTCGGTGAGTTATAGACAACCGCCTCGCAAGCGCTATACTTTTTTTAATTTAAACAGGTTCATTTTATTCACCAGATTCATTTCATTCAGGAGCCTTCCATGTCTGTAAAAATTGCTATCAATGGTTTTGGTCGTATCGGAAGAAGCGTACTCAGGGCTGCAAGCGGTAACCCGACAATCGAAATTGTTGCCGTCAACGATCTGACGGATCCCGCTACTCTGGCCCACCTGCTCAAATACGATTCAGTCCATGGTATCTATGCGGGTGACGTTCAGTCGACGTCCGACGCCCTGATTGTCGACGGTCGTGAGATCAAGGTTTTTGCCGAAAAGGATCCGGCCGCCCTCCCCTGGGGGAAATTGGGGGTTGAGATCGCCATCGAATCGACCGGACGCTTCACCTCCCGCGAGAATGCTGCCAAACATCTGGCGGCCGGAGCCAAAAAAGTCATCATCAGCGCCCCCGGCAAAGGGGAGGATTTGACCATCGTCCTGGGGGTCAACGATTCTGCTTACGATCCGGCTAATCACCATGTTATCTCCAACGCCTCGTGCACGACCAACTGCCTCGCGCCCGTCGCCAAGGTCCTCCTTGAAAACTTCGGTATCAGCAAGGGTTTGATGACGACCATTCACTCTTACACCAATGACCAGCAGATACTTGACCTGCCGCACAGCGATCTGCGTCGCGCCCGCGCCGCTGCTCTCTCGATGATTCCGACTACGACCGGGGCAGCCAAGGCTGTCGCCCTCGTCCTGCCGCAACTCAAGGGGAAACTCGACGGCATGGCGGTGCGGGTCCCGACCCCGAATGTCTCCCTCATCGACCTGGTGGTCAACACTGAAAAAGAAACGAATGTTGCGGAGGTCAATGCCGCCCTCGCCGCAGCCGCCGCCGGGCCCTTGCAAGGCTACCTTGAATATTGCACCGCCCCCCTCGTCTCTATCGATTTTAATGGCAACCGCTCTTCCTCAATTGTCGATTCTCTGATGACCACCGTCATTGCCGGAAACATGGTCAAAGTCATGGCCTGGTATGACAACGAGTCCGGTTACTCCAATCGCATCATCGACCTCGTCCTCTTTCTCCGCCGCCAACAAGCCTGAATTCAAGTTTTAAAAATAAAATTAACGGGAGGAAAGCGTTGGCTTCCTCCCGATTTATTTCTGGCAATGGGGAGAACACGAAATGTTCAATAAAAAAACGATCAAAGACTTCGATTTCAAAGGGAAAAAAGTTCTTTGCCGGGTCGATTTCAACGTTCCGATCGACGATGCGGGGCAAGTCAGTGATGACACCAGAATTGTCGCTTCGCTGCCAACCATTCGCTACATCCTGGAGCACGGTGGTCGACTCATCCTCGCTTCACACCTCGGACGCCCCAAGGCCAAACCGGAAATGAAGTACAGTCTCGCACCGGTAGCTCCCTACCTGGCCAAACTGCTGGGACGCCCGGTGACCATGTCACCCGACTGTATCGGTCCCGAGGTGCAGACGTTGATTTCTGCCATGCAGGATGGTGATCTTCTCCTCCTCGAAAACGTCCGTTTTCACGCCGGCGAAGAGAAAAATGACCCCGCTTTTTGCGCTGAACTTGCTGCCCTGGCGGAGTGCTACGTCAATGACGCCTTCGGCACGGCGCACCGCGCCCACGCCTCCACCGAAGGGGTGGCGCATCTCCTGCAGCCGGCCCTTGCCGGCTTCTTGATGGGGAAAGAGCTCGACTACCTCGGCACAGCTCTCGCCGCGCCGAAACGCCCATTTGTCGCCATCCTCGGCGGTGCGAAAGTCAGTGACAAGATCCCGGTTATCGAAAATCTCCTCGCCAAGGTCGATACACTAATCATCGGCGGCGGCATGGCCTACACCTTCCTCCAGGCCCAGGGGATCGAGGTCGGCAAGTCCCTGGTCGAAAGTGACCGGATCAACCTTTCCGCTGATTTACTGGCAAAAGCACAGGAGCGCGGAGTCAAAATCCTCCTGCCGGTCGACCATGTCGTCGCAAAGGAATTCAAAGCCGAGGCCGAGCACCGTATCTGTAGTAATAGCGATTTTCCGCCAGAATGGATGGGGCTCGACATCGGTCCGCAAACTGCAAAAATTTATGCCGATGAGGTCAGCAAGGCCGGAACCGTCATCTGGAACGGGCCGATGGGGGTCTTCGAATTCGATGCCTTCGCCGCCGGAACATTTGCCGTTGCCAGGGCCCTTGCCGACTCATCCGCCCTCTCGATCATTGGCGGCGGTGATTCGGTGGCCGCTGTCAATAAAGCCGGACTCGAAGCGCAGATGACGCATATCTCCACCGGCGGCGGAGCCAGTCTTGAATTCCTGGAAGGGAAAGAACTCCCCGGGGTCACTGCCCTCAATGATAAGTAACGGTATCGAACCGACATAAAGGACAGACCTCATGCGTACACCGATTATCGCCGGCAACTGGAAGCTGCACAAAACGATTTCCGAAGGACGGGAACTGGTAAAAAAACTCAAGGAAGACCTTGCCGATATCAGTGATCGAGAGATCATTATCGCCCCGGTCTTTACTTCTCTCGCACCGTTGGCTGTTGAATTAGCAGGGAGCAACATTCAACTGGCAGCGCAAAACTGCCATCCGGCCGAGAGCGGGGCCTTTACCGGTGAAGTCTCAACCCTGTTCCTCAAAGATGCCGGCTGCACCTCCGTCATTGTCGGACACTCCGAACGGCGGCAGCTCTTCGGCGAAACAGATGCCTTTATCAATGCCAAGATCAAAGCTGTTCTTGCTGCCGGCATGCAGGCGATCTTCTGCATCGGCGAGACTCTGGCAGAACGGGAGTCCGGCGAGATGTTCGATGTTCTCACCCGCCAGGTACGCGAGGGGTTGAGTGGTCTCGACAGTACTGCCATGAGCAACGTCATTATCGCCTACGAACCGGTTTGGGCGATCGGCACCGGCAAAGTGGCGAGTGTCGATGAGGCTCAGGATGCTCATGTTTTCATACGCGGTCTGATCTCCGGCCTCTTTGTCGGTAAAATTGAAGAGCAGATGCGGATTCTTTATGGTGGCAGCGTCAAACCGGAGAATATCGACGGCTTGATGGCACAGGAAGACATAGATGGCGTACTGGTCGGTGGCGCCAGCCTCAAGGCGGATGATTTCATCCGCATCGTGCGTTTTACGCGCCTGTAAATCTTTTTTGCTTTTCTTCATTCTCTAAAATGTGTTATTAAACTGCACTTCAATGATTAAACGAACCGAGGAGTAACATTTTAATGGAAACCTTGTTGCTTACGCTCCACGTTCTGGTCTGTATTTCTCTGATTATAATCGTCCTGCTGCAGGCCGGAAAAGGGGCTGAAGTCGGTGCAACTTTTGGGGCCGGCTCCAGCCAGACGGTCTTTGGCGCCAGTGGCGGCCGTGATTTCATGACCAAATTAACGACCGCAGCCGCAATCATCTTTATGTTGACCAGCCTGACCCTGGCCTACTTCATGGACCAGCCGGCGACCGGAAGTATCATGCCGTCAACAGTCACCGCCCCGGCAACCGCCCCGACCCTGCCGACGCTACCACCAGCCCAGGGGGATGCAAAATAGTCATAAGTTTCTTATTGACACTCAGCGTTCCTTCCATTATAAGTAGCGAACTTTTTGCCGAAGTGGTGGAATTGGTAGACACACCATCTTGAGGGGGTGGCGGGCAATTGCTCGTGCGAGTTCGAGTCTCGCCTTCGGCACCATTAGTTTTACCTCCTGTTTTTTCAGGGAGATATGAATCCAACTTTTCAAGTGTGATACCAGCGGAAATAACTGCTGGTCAACCTTGAGGAGTTGGATTTATGCTTTTCCCCCTCTAAAAACGACCCATCACTTACTACTGCCACATCACAATCCCTGCGGAACTCTCTGATCCATTCCCCGTTCATCACCTTCACATTTCTCTTAAGACCGAAATTTTTAACCTCTTTTCCAACGTTAACCAAACCTTGCTGGTCATCAGCGAGACGAAAAAACTGCCATCCAGTCAGCGGCGAAACCTAGAAATAATTGACTGTCAGTAACGGTGCAAGAATGCTTCGATTTACCCCTGTGGTATCGTTGAGTTCAATCAACCCGAGAGGAACATCCCCAAAGTCTTCCATGATGCGAACCTGGAAATCTGAAAGTTTTAAGTTTTGGGCCGCGATCATCAGCGGTGTCACATCAATCGTGACGTAGTCACCTGAATCTGCCAAGAACATAGGGAATGTAACCGGGGGAACATCCAACCGTGACAGGAAATCGAAATCCGACTCAATCAGGACAGGCGGTTGAAAGGAAACCAGATCGATGCGCACCGGTATCGTGTCATTCGGAAATTCAATATCGACATTGTTGATGAATATTTCGAGGAAAGCCGATTCAATGATGGCGTTTAAGGGGACACTGACCAGAGAAAAATGCAGAAATGCACGGTATTCATTGCCGCTGACTGGGTCTACTCCAGCGCGCACCCTCTGAGTATTTCCTTGGTCTATGAACAACACATCCGTGAAGGAGTCCAGTTCAATATCGCCGTCAATGGTCGATTCACTGAGGATTTCAGTGACAAACAGAGGCGGTGAATTATTGTTGTCGCCCCCACACCCAGTCAGAGTCAGAATCAAAAAAGCCGATATCGCTGCCAAAAATGTCACTTTCATGCCTGCCTCCTGTTTAGCAATTTAGTGCCCCTGAGCGGCCGGTCCTAGATTTTTGACCTTTTGCCAGCTCTCGTCGGGATTGTAGACCGAAATAGCTTCGGCAAGGCTTCGGGTGTTTTCACCAAAATCCTTCTCGAAGATGATCCCGTCCTGATTAACCACAAAGGTCATAACGCCGGAATTTCCGTATTCTGCGGGGTACGCCACCAAGGCAAAACCGAGGATCATTCTCCCCTTGACCACATAGCTGTAGGAACCCCCTTTAGCGTCTTTGCCCTGTTCCTTGAGAATCTTGAAATAATACCCATGGAACGGTGACAGATTGTTTTCCGCTCCATACCCTTCCTGTGCCGCCCGCGCCAGCAGTGGCCCGAGCGGACTCTGCTCCTCATCCTCTCCGGCCTGCCAGTAGAGGCCGTCGTGACTGCCCGGCGAGCTGATAAAATACTGGGCAAATTCGACTTTGCCCCCTCCACGGCAATCCTTGCTTGCGTATTCGTGTTGGGCGGCGACATAGGCATCGATCACATCGATGACATGAAGTTCATTGCGACCAATCCTCCGGTTCAAGATCTCCTGCTTGCCTTGGCTGATGTCAAAACTCCAACTCTCTCCCTGCTTGACGATCGGAATCGGCATAGTCCAGTCATCGACGCCGACATGCAGGATCATGGTATCGACGGTCCTGGCCTCCAGAGAGTGCTTCTCCTCATAGGAGGCAACGAATTTATCCCGACTCGCATTATCTGCGACCCTGTCGCCCGAAGAGATCAATTCCTCGCTGCCTGGCCCGAGGATAGCCTGAATAGTTTGCAGATCATCCGCCTTCGTTGCCGCAACCAGCGCCTGTACCGCCGCAACGGGCGAAGGAAAAATGGTCTGCAGATCTGCCGTTTCCCCGGCATCCGCCGAAGCTGAAATGAATATGACTACGGTCACGATGCAGGTGAGCAGGACCGTCCAAATCATTCTGTTGATTGTGTTCAACACTGAAATATTCATGGTTTCTCCCCTGACTGAGGCATGGATCCGACCATTTACTAACGTTCTCTGCGCGAATCGCCACCACGCACGTCACCGCGGGGATCTCCACCCGGGCGCTGTTTCAACTGTCCACCCAGGGACCCGTCTGTCTGCTGGCGCATGACATTACTGCGGTTGCTTATCGCGCCGCGCTCACCTGCCCGGCGCTCGAAACTTCCTTCGCCAACCCCTCGGAAGGGGTTATCCCGTTGCACCGGACGTTGCAGAATATCAGACCCGGACTGCACCCGAGGCGGAGTTACGCCTTCCCGACGGATGACGGAAGCTGGCGGCCTGGTTGCAGGAATCTGTCGTATCTGTGGTGCCTGCGACGGAACCTGTCTCTCTCCTCGCTGCGAACGGGGCTGGAGCGATCTTACCTTCGGTTGTTCAATACGTCCTCCCGGATAACCGCGCCTTTCCAGGTCCGAAGGGGATGATACCCGTGGAGTCCGCACGCTGAAACGTTCGCTCGTTCTCAGGTCCCGGTACGCTACCCCTTTTCGATGTTGAGGATTATGCCTCCAGACATACCGGATTTCATCTCGTCTGTCGTAGTGCCGGTGAAAGCTTCTGGTCCGGTTGGTGTCGATATAAACTCGATAATACGGCCAGTCGAACCAGGTCCATGAGAAGGTATTAAACCCGAAGTATATGCCGGAACTGAAACCGATAGAGACTCCACCGTAAAACCCGGATGGATAGTACCAGTAGTAAGGGGGATAAGCGGGATACCACCATGGACCGTAGACATAGAAGGGATCGTAGACCGGCACATAGATGAACTGCGGATTGGCAGGTTCGATCTTGACAATTTCGTCCTCAACGATCACCTTCTGTTCAGTGGTCGTGCTGAGATTGCCCTGCTCTATGGCCTTACCGCGCAACTCCTGAACAGTGGCCAAGACCTCTTCTTCCTGACCCAGAAAGGCATCGCCCAGTTTCCTGGTTTGATCAAGCTTGTCGCTCATGGATTTCAGGATGTCGGGAAAATGACAGAGCGATTTGACACTGGGATCCCAGTTCATGTCGAGCAGGGCATCATCCAAATCTTTCCCTTCCAGATGCAAGTTCTGGCCTCGCCAGCGCTCCGCCTCCACCACTTCCAACGGATAGGTTGACGCCATCAGGATCTGAGCAGTCAATGCATCCGGGTAGAGCGCAATCGGCGCAAGCATCTGCGTCAACTCTTCCTTGCTGAATTTGTACTCCTGATCAAAATCACCTGCGACCTGAGCCATGATTCCGGCAGGCAGGACCAATAAAGTGATGACGATCCATATCATCCTGCACAAGGTTGGCGCTAAAACTCTCATAAAGTCTCCTTTGCCGCATTTACTGGTGCCTGTAGATTATACCTTATTTCCAATTATACAGGATGCGCGCCGAAAAATTCGCTGCTTCCTGCGTTAATAAGACAAGGAGCGTGGACTGGGACGTAATAATTCACCAAAGATAGACGCAACTCTTTTTTGTCGTTGTTACAGATTATTATCCCGGACCATTGACAGAGCTGCACTGCTTTCTGTATTTTATCCTCATGAACTCTGTGTTGCGTACCGTAACCTTCATACTTCTCCTGCTGGCTCTCTCCACCCTGACCGGCGTTGCTCAGACAGCATCGGCCTTTGTGGCCCAAGAGGCATCGTTGCATTGTTGCCCGCATGAAAAGAGCAGCGACGAGACACCTTCTGAGCTCCCCGGCTGCTCCCTGGATTGCCATTGCTCTGCCTGCCAGGGGGTTGACGTTTTGTACCGTCTTCTGCTGCTGAATACCTCCCTTGAAACCGTGCTCCGTCACCCTTCCCCGCTCTCTTTCTTCCCGGCCGGACATCAGCAATCCATCGAATACCCACCCGAAACGACCTGATCAAAACTTTTCCTCTTATCATTGCATTGTCCGCATCCAGCGTTGAGCGGACAGACTTCGTCTGTCCGGGCTGTGCCGACGGTTCCGCCTAATCCACTTAATATGAAAAGGATTATTTTGTGAAAAAAACGATATTAATAGTTTTGACCCTTTTAGTCGGTGTTGCTTTGGCGGTTGTGATCACCACCAAGGGAGACGGTAATGCTCTCCAGGTTAATCAGGTCGGCGCCGACCCCTTAGCGTACAGCGGCACTATTACTGTGACCGGAATCATGGCCGGCGTTTCCACCAGTGACCCAAGTATCTTCGGCATCTACGATATCAAAGAACTCCAGTGCACAACCGCTAACTGCAACAAACTCTATATACCGGTCCGTCATCAGGGGACGATGCCGAAAATCGGGGATGAAGTCCGGGTCACCGGCAGCTTTATGAAGGTCATTCAAGGAGTTGTCTTTACCGCCGAGAAGGTCAAGGTGGTGCGCAACCATCAGATCGGGGGATAAATGACCCTCACTAAACTTGTTTACAAAAATATTACCCGTCGCCGGGGCCGCTTCGTCTTTACCCTCCTCGGCATCACCATAGGCATCGCTTCATTTGTCACCTTCATGTCGATGGGGGGGAGCCTGAAGAACGAGATCTACCGGGAAACTGCTGCTCTCGGTGCCAATCTCGTTGTCATCCCCAAGGGCTCCTGCGGCTATGAGCAGCTGTCAATCCTCACCGGCGACCAGATGCCGACCAACATCTCCGCAGCAGAGATCGCCAGTATCCGTGCCATCCAGGGGCTGACGGTCGTCCCCTTCCTCGCTCAGCAAAGCGCCATCAATAACAAACCGGTCACCGTCAGCGGTATTGAACCGGCGGCCACCCTGGCCTTCAAGCGCTGGCAGATCAACCAGGGAAATTATTTTAGTTCTCCGGATGAAAACGGTGTTGTGCTCGGAGCCGCCGCCGCCCGGCAGTTTGAGCTCAAACCGGGGGGGAGCGTCACCATCCGCGGTGAGCTGCTGCCGATTCTCGGCATCCTCGGCGAAACCGGCGGACGTGATGATGCCACCATTTTCCTCCCTCTGCCGTTGGCACAGCGACTCTTCAACGCGGCCGACAACGTCTCTTACGCCGCCATTCGCGTTGAGCACCTGGCCGAGACCGAACGCTATATCGAAGAGATCCGGGTCGCGACCGGTCTGGGAGTCGTCTCTGATAAACAGATGCTCCAATCAGTCCTCGGTATTGTCGGAACCGTCAACATCACCCTGCAGCTGATTGCCGCGGTGGCGGTCATCGCTGCCGCCTTCGGTATCGTCAATACGATGATGGCCGCCACCTACGAGCGGAAGCGTGAAATCGGCATCCTCCAGGCCCTCGGTGCCAGACGGCGGACGATCTTCACGCTCTTCATGCTCGAATCTGGATTTTACGGTCTCATCGGCGGCATCACCGGCGTCATATTTGGCCTGGCAACCGCCACCCTTGCCACCCCTTACATCAGTCAGAATGCCTTTACGACACTGGTCAAAGGCTCGGGAAGCGGCGCCCTGCTCGATATAAACATCATCATCGGCTCCATCTTCTTCTCAGCCGTTGTCGCCATCGTCGCCGGCATCTACCCGGCCTGGAAAGCGGCGCGACTCACTCCGGTAGAGGCGATCAGCTATGAATAACATCATCCGCACAGAACATGCCGCTAAGACCTATACGGTCGGTGAAATCACCACCTCCGCCCTCAAGGATGTCTCCCTGAATATCCCCCAGGGATCTTTCACCTGCATTGTCGGCCCCTCCGGTCATGGCAAAAGTACCCTCATGCACCTTATCGGCGGACTCGACCGGCCAAGCAGCGGCAAAATCTACATCGGCGACATGGAGATCAGTACCATTGCCAATACTGATCTGGCGAGACTGCGCGGCCAGCGGATCGGTTTTGTCTTTCAGTTCTTCAACCTGCTGCAGGGTTTGACTGCTATCGAGAATGTCGAAATTGCCATGATGCTGACCGGGGTGGCTGAACCGGAGCAACGGAACCGTGCCGAGAAGTTACTGGCACTGGTCGGTCTGGCAGAAAAAGCCGGGTCGAAACCGGGGCAACTCTCTGGCGGCCAGCAGCAACGGGTGGCTATTGCACGGGCGCTGGCGAATGATCCCGACATCCTGCTGCTCGATGAACCGACCGGCAACCTCGACTCCGTCGCCGAAGCAGAAGTTCTGGACCTCCTGCAGGACCTGCATCGTCAGGGGAAAACAGTGATCATTGTCACCCACAGTGACGAAGTTGCCAAACGGGCCGAACGGATTATCCGCGTCAAAGACGGGCTGATTGCCGCCTGATTGATGCATCCCATCACAAAAAAATGCCCGACAATCTAAAATTGTCGGGCATTTTTACTGATCACTGCATCGGCACTACGCTTTTCTACAGACAAATCAAGCGCGAAGGGTGAACATAACGGCTGTGATCTTGACGAAAAAGGAGCAAAACCCTATAGTGCCGGCCATGAAAGACCTTTTTCTTGCCGATGCGCACCTTCTGAATCCGGAAGATGACAACTACCGCCGCCTCCTGGCGCTATTGCAGCGCGAAGAGGGGCAGGTTCGCACCCTCTATCTCCTCGGCGACATCTTTGAGTTCTGGGTCGGATACAAGCATGTCGTCTTTACCCCTTATGTGCCGATCCTCGAAGCACTGCGCCGCCTGCACGAAAGCGGCACCAGTATTGTCTGGATCGAAGGGAATCATGATTTTCATCTCGGCCCCTTCGTGCGCGACACTTTGCAGGCAACGATCTTTCCGGAAGAGGCAACCATCACCCTGGACGGCAACAAGATCTTTCTCTGCCACGGCGACTTGATCGACGCTGGAGATAAAGGTTACCGCCTTTACCGCACCTTCCTGCGTAGTCATTTTGTCGGTAAACTGGTCGACCTCTTTGTCTCACCCGACCGCCTCTGGCGCTTCTCCCGTTTTCTGAGTGCCCGGAGCAAAGCGAAACGGTGCGATCATCCCCGCCGAGATCCGCGTCCCCTGCTCATTGACCACGCCCGGCAACGTTTCAGCGAGGGCTACCAGGTCGTTATCACCGGTCACTTCCACACCCCCATCATTGAAGCCATACCAGAGGGGCTGGTGATTGCTCTCGGCGACGCTATGGAGCAGCCCTCTTACGTTATTTATGAAGATGGCAATTTTCACCTGGCAACGTTCTAAAACAGAAAAGACCAGTTTTGCGATCCTCTCTCCCCGTTTAAACTACTTCCCCTTCTGTCCCTCCGCAGCATCATCGCCTTCCATCTTTTCAACTAATTCCCGCAGAGTAACCCCGTCAAGAGTGCTATTCTGGGCAGCAAGGAGGCGGCTGTATAATTCCTCGACAACACGACCGGCCGATCCCATCCGCACCAGCTTGACGTCATCCCCCTCACTCCGCATCCGCTCCAGCAGTTCGTGCAGCGACAGGCTACCAACATCAATGGCCGGCTGATAAGCGTTTAAACTATCCTTCCCCTGAGCCACTTCACTTAAAAAACCACATTGGATCAAAAAGGAAAGACTCTGCTGGGTAAAGCGATGAGAAAGGTTCAAACGCAAGGAAAAATCTTCAGCGGTGAGGGGTTTTTCTCCCTTAATAAAAGTGGCGGCGGCAGAGAGAAAAATTGCGAGAGCAACAGACTCACGGCCATCAGCGCTCAACGTGTCACCGCGAAACTCCTGGCGGATCGTACGAAAATTTTGAATGGCAAAGGTGACCTCAAGGCCCAAAAGGACGATCACCCAGGAGATGTAAATCCAGAGCATAAAGACCGGCAACGCCGCCATCGTTCCGTAAATGGCATTGTTGCGAGTGACTCCGACCTGAAAAGTAACATATCCCCACTGCAACAACTGCCAAAGGATACCCCCAAAAGCACCGCCGAGAAGAGCCGCACGGAGTGAGATGCGGGTGTTCGGCATAAAAAGATACAACCCGGTAAAGACCGCCCACATGGCGAGGTAAGGAAAAATTTTAAAGAGGGTCAGAATAATAATGCCGATGACATCCATCCCGACGAGATACTGGACCAAGGCCTGACTTTCCAGTGTCGTGGTCATCGAAATCGCCGCCAGAATTAAAACCGGGCCAAAGATGGTAATGGAAAGGTAGTCCGAAAAGAGTCGTGCCAGCGAGCGCGTCTCATTGACCCGCCAGATATAGTTAAAGCTCTTTTCGATACTGTTAAGGAGGCTCAAGACCGTCAGCAACAAAAATATGACACCAAAAGTCCCGAGTTTTGTCATGCTGGTATTGCTGATATAGGTAAAGACGGCATCGACGACCTCTTCGGAACCGAGAGCGAGATGGTTAAGGACGAGAATCTCCAGATCGACTTCAGCACCAAAGCCTTTTAACAGAGAAAACATGACGGCGAGAAAGGGGACAAAGGAGAGAATCGTTGTAAAAGCCAAAGCGGAAGCATGGAGAAGGCAGTTATCAGCAAAAAATTCGCGGACGACCGCCGTGACAAACTGCAGCATCTTGCGAAGAAGACGTTTACCGGCACGCAGTTCGACAGGATCAGCTTCCCACAGCCCGCGCAGGAGAAAATCCCGGACTTGCTGGAGACGACTCTTCATTGTCATTTTTCTCTCCACATCATCACAAAGAAGTTGAAAAGCAAGGGAAAGCCCACTTAGTCAGTGGGCTTTCCCTTGTAAAACAATGTTGTCAAACGTTTTCTACTTAAACGTGCTTGGCTTTCTCTGCGGCCATGGCTTCTCGGCCGGCTTCTACCGCCGCCTTGACCATGTCGCGCTTCTCGGCGACCGTGTTTTTTCCTTCTTGCAACACCTCTGCAATCCGCTCTTCTGCCTCTTCGGCAATTCTGCGGATCCGCTCACTGGTTTCTCCGGCGAGTCCACGCAGCTTTTCGCGGGTTTCACGCCCGGAACGAGGTGCGGTCAAGAGGGCAACCCCTCCGCCGACCGCGGCGCCGATTAAAAGAGCGACCAATACGTTGCTTCCGCTACACTTTTCTTCAAACATAGCTATTCTCCTTTCAATTCGTGTGATCTTTTAAAGTAGTTACGAAATGCTTGAAACCCTGACCAAAGGACCATCCCCTGATTCAGATATTGCCTGGTACCGCTGCGCAGAAAATCATTGATGCTATGAAGAGCATCCCCTGCCTCGCCGATCGCTTCCAATAGTCCCCCCGCACGTATAGCTCCTTTTTCTAAATGGACGACGGAGCTGCGGATGCGTTCTGACGACTCACGCAGGTTGGCGAGAAGCGGTGTCAACTCCCGCTCGGTATTAACGATCATTTCATCGAGGCGTTGCAGGGTCCGTCGCATTTGCAGCATTGCCCAAACCATATAACCGACGAGTACAACAAAAGCAATGACGGCAATTAATAACAGAGAAATATACGACATTCAGCGACACTCCTTAAGAAGTTGAAGAACTATGGTATATTAACAGTAAAACACAAAACGGCGACGATGCAACACTTATAGTTGATTATTGTGTGTTCTTTTAGGGCGTCGCGAGCCTTACCAGCGGAAATCCCAGTGTCGTCAGCGATGCCTCAAATCCCTGTTCATTGCCGATCAAGACTATGGACAATTGCTCCGGCTGCAGGTGATCGCGAGCGGCCTGCTGAATATCGGTAAGACTTAACGCCTCGACCTTGTCGCGATAGCTCTCAAGATAATCATCCGGATAATCATAGAAATCGAGACGCATCGCCTGGGTGACAACCTCATGTGGGTTGGCAAATGAAAAGACAAAAGAATTATTCAAACTCTCTTTCGCGATGTGCAGTTCTTCGGCACGCACCGGTTGCTCCCGAATTGTCTCCATGGCAGCCAGCATCAGCTTCAGGGCTTCGATGGTCGTACTGCTCTTGGTCTCGCACTGAGCAATAAAGGGTCCGGGGAGGAATCTGCCGACCTGAAAATAAGAGTAAACGGAATAAGCCAGTCCGCGCTCTTCACGAATCTCCTTCATCATCCGCGAGTTAAACCCCCCGCCACCGAGGATAAAGTTCATCACCCTCACCGCGTGCTGATCAGGAGCCCCTTTGTCAATACCAACCTGACCAAGCATCACGACGCTCTGCGGCAGATCTTTCTGACCATGAATAACAACCCCGGCGTTACCGTCAACCAGGGGGGGAAGGATCTGCGGGACAGGTTGTTGCGCAGGCCAGGAAGCAAAACGGGCTTCCAACCCGGCAAGGAGCTGCTCCCGATCAAAATCACCGGAAACAGCGATCCAGAGTTTTTCCGGAGAAAAGCTTCCCTGGTAGGCGGCAAGCAGATCCTCCCGGCTGATCGCTGTTACGGTGGCTTCGGTTGGAGTCCGTCCCAAAGGATGATCGCCATAAATCGCCTGCAGCAGCGTGCGGCTGGCAATCGCCTGCGGGTGGTCGTTCTGCCGGCGAATCGCTTCGAGCGTCTGTTTGCGGGCCAATTCCAGGCGCTCGACCTCAAAGGCGGGGGTGCGCAGGACTTCCTGCAACAGATCAAGACCACCCACAAGATCACTGGCTAAAAGAGAGAGGTCGAAAGTTAAAGCATAGGTATCGGCAGAGACACTAAAATCTGCCGCCAACTGTTCGAGATCAATATCCATCTCCTCGGCCGAACGACTCCCGGTCCCGGCGGTTCGTAAACTTTTCGCCAGAAGGCTGGCCAGACCGGCTTTCTCTGCCGGATCATTAATCGCCCCGCCGGGCGCCATCACCGTCAGCTGAATCAAGGGAAGTTCATGATCTTCCTTGAGGTAGACACGGATGCCGTTGGTTAAAATAATCGGTTCGATCTGCGGCACCGCGAAATGCAGCGGCGGAGTCGAAATCTGATCCGGGCGGAAAGGGGGGGCGCTACAGCCGACCAACAGAACAGAAAGAACGCAAACGAGATACGATATTTTTTTCATTCACCACCTCCGGCGCGGGCAAGAGTGATGACGGTACGATTCTCCGGGGTAAAATAACGGCGCGCCGCAGCCTGAATCTCCGCCGGCGTAATGCTCGCCAGTTCCTCATCATAACGAAGGAGATAACGCCAATCCCCTGTCACAGTCTGGTAATATGTGAGCATCTGCGCAAGTGCACTATTCTTCTGCAGATTTCTCAAAAAGTCGACGCGCAAGCGGTTGCGCACGCGTTCGAGTTCTTCAGCACCGATTTCCTCATCCTCCAGCCGCTTTAATTCGTGATAAATGGCTGTTTCCACTTCAACGGAGGTATGAGGCGCACGCGGCGTGGCGCTAATGGCAAAGAGATTGTCATAACGGGAACCGGGAGCGGTAAAGGTCGATATATTCGCGGCGAGTTGATCTCTGACGACCAGCCCTTGGTAAAGACGGGAGGTCCGACCTTCGCCGAGAAGTCCAATGATCAGATCAAAGATATAATCATCTCGGCTCGGCAGGGTCGGTTTGTGAAACGCGATCATCACACGCGGCTCAGCATCGAAACTGATCGCAGTCCGTTTCTCCCCGCGCTGCTCCGGTTCGCCGGCCACGATCGGCGGGGTCGGTATGCCGGCCGGAATCTTACCAAAGTAGCGCTCTACCATCTCCCTGGCAGCGACAAAATCGATATCGCCGACCAAGGCGATCACGGTGTTGGCCGGGACATAATAGCGCTCATGAAAGGCCCGGGTCTTCTCCAGACTCAAATGGTCGATGTCAGACATCCAGCCGATGATCGGATGCCGGTAGGGATGAAGGGTAAAAGCTGTGGCCAGCAAATTTTCGTAAAGAAGGCCATCAGGATTACTGTCATAGGAACGCCGCCGCTCTTCCATGACCACCTGCCGCTCAGTGTAAAAATCACGGAAAATGGAGTGACGCATACGGTCCGATTCGATGCCCGCCCAGAGTTCAAGTTTGTTGGCGGGGAGTTCGATAACGTAACTGGTCAGATCCTTACTGGTAAAAGCATTGTAGCCAACCCCGCCATTTTTGGCGTAAAGCTCGGCCACCTCCTGGGGGACGTCATATTGGCGGCGTTGTTCCTGCAATGACTTCAGCTGTGCCTCAAGCTCGGCGATGCGCCGGGCGTTAAGCTGCGGCGCCAGGCGCAGTCGGTCATATTCGGCTCCAGCAGCCTCGATCGCATCAAGGAGCGGCTTTTCGCGCCGATAATCTTTGGTGCCAAGGGTCTTGGTCCCCTTGAAGAGCATATGTTCCAGCAGATGGGCAACACCCCGGTTTTCACTCGTTTCATCAACAGAGCCGACCCGCAGGGTGATGTAAGCCGCTAAAGTCGGCGAATCGTGACGCTCGACAACGAGCAGAGTCAAACCGTTGGCAAAGCGATGTTCCTGAACCCGCTCAGCAAGGCCAGCTGTGGCCAAACCCGGCAGGCAAAAAAATAAAAACAGCAGGAGTCTCAAACCGTTAACATTCATCCTTCATCCCTTCGTTCCTCAAAAAATCCACTTTATTCTTTATCTTTACTGTCCCCTGCCCGTTTAAGCGTTTCAAACATTTGCCGCAACCGGCTGTCCACCCTGGCATTGATACTCTCGGCTGTCCAGCTGCCATCCTCCTGACGCACCCCGGCGCTGACGCCAGTAAGGATCTCCATCCCCTCATCGATGCTGGCCACAGCCCAGATCGTAAAGAGTTGATCACGAACGGCGGCCACGACCTCTTCCTTGAGCATGAGATTTTGTACGTTCTGGATCGGGATGATCACCCCTTGCGTGCCGTCAAGACCGCGATTTTTGCAGACAGCAAAGAATCCCTCGATCTTTTCATTGGCGCCGCCGATCGGCTGAATCTGGCCGCGCTGATTGACCGAACCGGTAACCGCAATCCCTTGCCGGATCGGCACGTTGGCCAAGGAGGAAAGGAGGGCGTAAAGCTCTGTAGAAGAAGCACTGTCCCCTTCGACGCCACTGTAGGATTGCTCGAAACAGATCGTCGCGGCCAGCGACAGGGGCTTATCCTGGGCAAAGCGGTCCCCGAGAAATCCGGTCAGAATCAAGACCCCTTTATCGTGAATCGGTCCGGAAAGCTTGACTTCCCGCTCGATATTTATCACGCCGCTACGCCCGAGATAAGTACGGACCGTCACCCGTGAAGGACGGCCAAAAGAGTAATCAGCGAGTTGATAAATCGACAAACCATTTACCTGCCCGACCACCGCCTCGGTGGTATCGATAAGCAGAGTGCCTTCGTCGATCAATTCCTGAATGCGCTGCTCCATCTGGTTGGAGCGGTAAATTCGCGCCTCACCGGCAAGGTCGACATGTTTGCGGGCAACACTTACGGCGGTGTCGCGACCGGCAAAGAAGGAGGCTTCCCGAATCAGGTCGGCAATATCCAGAAAGCGGGAGGAGAGCCGCTTTTTATCGGCGATCAACCGCACAGAATATTCGACAATGCGCGCCACGCCATCGGCAGCAAAGGGGAGGAGCGTTTCCTCTGAACATTTTGCCGCGACAAAGGAGGCATACTGCCGGGCATTCTCCTGACTATTGTCCATCCGCCCGTCAAATTCCGCTTTGGTCTTGAAAAACTTACGGAAATCAGGATCGTAGTGATGGAGAAGATAGTAAAGCTCCGGCGTACCGATAATGATGATTTTGCAATTCAGCGGAATTGC
Source organism: Deltaproteobacteria bacterium HGW-Deltaproteobacteria-4 (assembly GCA_002841765.1). NCBI lineage: Bacteria > Deltaproteobacteria > Deltaproteobacteria bacterium HGW-Deltaproteobacteria-4. The sequence continues at coordinate 47,524 of PHAV01000019.1, forward strand.
TTCCGGTTTCAGTGACACGGTGGCAATAAAACGATATTGCTCGGTAACATCTTCAATCTTGATCTCACGATTGCGAATCGCCCGCTTCAGGGCATCGTAGGAGAAGGGAGAAAGGAGAAGTTCCCGGCAGTCCAGGATGAGATAACCACCATTTGCGCGATGCAGGGCACCAGCCTTGATCATGGTGAAATTAGTAACGGCATTGCCCATTTCAATCAGGTGATCGATCCGGCCGAAGAGATTGAAATAGGTTGGATTCGCTTCATAGATAACCGGCGCCCCCTGCTGCTCATGATTGTCGAGGAGGAGATTGATCTTGTAACGCTCAAAAGTCGGGCGTTCATTGCTGCCGAACTTGAAGCCGGGCAGTTTGATGGCGGGTTCTTCGTTCGGACGAAACTCGTCGATCCGCTCCAGAATATCCTTTTTACAGTTATCAAAATAATCGATCACTTTCGGGTACGCGGCGTAGCGCTCGCACAGTTCTTCAAAAAGGTGGCCAACCGAAGCAAGGAGCACTGCTTTCTCCATGGTAGACATGGCGAGCCGCAGCTCTTTTTCAAGATCGCGCGCCTGCCGATGCACTTCGTTGAGACGGCCCTGCAGTACTGTCCCGCGGGCATCAAGATCACTGCGCTCCTCGGCGGTGAGATTTTCAAAATCCTGCTGCGTCAGGGGATTGCCATCCCTCACCGGCACAAGAACCAGGCCGTTGACCGAGCGTTGCAGAATAAATCCCTGCTCACTGGCCGATTCATCCATCTCCTGAAAAAGCCGCCGGTTCTTTTCCTGAAATTCTCCGGTTATTTCATTCTTGAGCTTTTCGTATTCTTTACTTTCAAAGACCTTGGGAATCTCTTCCGCCAATCGCACGACGAGATTTTCCATATCGCGGTGAATTTTACGGCCATTCCCTGCTAAGAGATTGATTTGCAGCGGCCGGGTGTTGTCCTGAAAATTATTAACGTAGCACCAGTCATCAGGGACAGGTTGAGAGACAGCACGCCGGCCAAGAATCTTACGGATGGCTGAAGAACGCCCCGTCCCGGGTTCACCGAGGATAAAGATGTTGTAGCCGCTGTCCTCCATTCCCAGACCGAAGTCGATGGCAGCCAGCGCCCGTTCCTGACCCAGGGTCTCTTCAAGACAAGGAAGGTTGGCCGTCGTCTCAAAGTCAAAGCGGGCCGGATCGCACTGCCAGGATAAATCCTCAATCGCTACTCTCCAACTGTCCACTGGGATTGTCATCATCACTCCTTGAAGCTCGATTATTAGGCCCGGAAAGTTTACCAAGAAGTCCCCGCACTGGCAAGAATCGAAAAAACCTTGATTTTACGAACTTTTACCTTGTAATCCTGAGTATTTTCAATTATAAAAGAGGACTTTGCCGTATCCGCAAGCTCTCACGAAGGAATGATCATGTCCGAGAATATCCGCAACATTGCAATTATCGCCCACGTTGACCATGGCAAAACGACCCTTGTTGACGCCATGTTACGCCAGTCCGGAGTCTATCGCGAAAACCAGGTCATCACTGAACGGGTCATGGACAGCAACGATCTGGAGAAGGAACGCGGCATCACCATCCTCTCCAAGAATCTTTCCATTCACATCGATGAAATGAAGATCAATATCGTTGACACCCCGGGGCATGCCGACTTTGGCGGCGAAGTCGAACGCGTCCTGAAGATGGTCGACTCGGTTCTGCTGCTGGTCGATGCTTTTGACGGACCGATGCCACAGACCCGTTTCGTCCTGAAAAAATCCCTTGATCTTGGTATCAGACCGATCGTCGTTATCAACAAGATCGATCGTCCCGGCGCCCGTCCCGAATGGTCCGTCGATCAGGTCTTTGACCTTTTCTGCGAACTCAATGCCGATGAAAATCAACTCGACTTTCCTGTCGTCTTTGCCAGCGCCAAGCAGGGTTATGCCAAACGGACCCTCGAAGAACCGGCCGTCGGCATGCAACCCCTCTTTGACATGATCCGCGAGCGCGTCGCACCGCCGGTCGCCGATCCTGCCGCCCCCTTCCAGATGCTGGTCTCGAGCATTGCCTACAACGAATATATCGGCCGCGTTGCCACCGGCAAGATCTTTGCCGGCACAGTGAAGACCGGAGAGACCATCGCTCTTGTCCACCGCGACGGAACCATCAGCAAGGGGCGCATCAGCAAACTGCTCGGCTATGAAGGGCTTAAACAGATCGATATTCCGGAAGCCATTGCCGGGGACATCGTCTCCATCGCCGGTTTTGATGAAATCGGCATCGGCGAGACCCTCGCATCGGCCGCCAATCCGGTCGGCATCCCGTATGTCTGCATCGACGAGCCGACCCTGTCGATGAACTTCATGGTCAACACCTCCCCCTTTGCCGGCAAAGAGGGAAAACTCGTCACCTCCCGCAATATCCGCGACCGCCTGTTCCGCGAACTCCGTACCAACGTCTCCCTGCGGGTCGAAGATACCGACAGCACCGACACCTTCAAAGTCTCCGGACGCGGTGAACTCCACCTCTCGATCCTCATTGAAAATATGCGGCGTGAAGGTTTTGAGCTCGCCGTCTCCAAACCGGAAGTTATCTTCCGTGAGATCGATGGCGTCAAATGCGAACCGATGGAATATCTGGTGGTTGATGTTCCGGAAGAATACCAGGGAACAGTCATCGAAAAGCTTGGACCCCGCAAGGCGGAGATGGTTTCGCTGCAACCGATGGACGGCATCAATCGTCTCGAATTCATCATCCCGGCGCGTGGCCTCATCGGTTTCCGTACGGAGTTCTTGACTGATACCCGCGGCACCGGCGTACTGACCCATACGTTCCACGAATACGCTCCTTACAAAGGACCGATTGCCGGTCGCAAGAACGGTACCCTCGTCTCGATCGAAGCCGGTGTCTCGGTTGCCTACTCCCTCTGGAGCCTACAAGAGCGCGGATTGCTCTTTATTTCCCCCGGCACAGAACTTTACGAAGGGATGATTATCGGGCAGAACGCCAAAGATAGTGATCTGGTTGTCAATGCCTGTCGTGAAAAGAAGCTGTCGAACGTTCGCTCTTCCGGCGCCGACGAAGCTATTCGCCTCATTCCGCCCCGCCTCCTGACTCTCGAACAAGCTCTTGAGTTTATCGATGACGATGAGTTGGTGGAGGTCACTCCGAAGAATGTCCGTCTGCGTAAAAAGTATCTGACTGAGAACGAACGGAAAAAATTTTCCAAAAAATCTTAAGGTAAAGATATAAGTTAATAGTTAACACTGAAATGGCCGTACCGACTTCCCGGTACGGCCATTTCAGTGTTGAGAACTCTTTACCAAGACTTCGTTGTTGTTTTTTCCGCTACTGGCAGATATTCTTTGATCATGCGCAGCAAAAGATTGAAAGGACCATTACGCATGCCGACAGGGCAGCGCCACGGCAAAAAAAATAAACCAAATCCGTTAATAAGTGACGAAGTTGCATTGGTCATCTACGCGGCGTTGCTGGCGACCTGGATCGGATGCCTTTTGTGGTCATCGCTGGCATCACACCTTCCCACCGTCCCGCGAATCTTTGCCTGGGATAAACTCCAGCACTTTTCAGCTTATGCAATCCTCATGTTCTTCTCCGGTCATTTCTTCAAATCGTTATTCAGACATCAGCGCATTGGCTGGATCAGCGGCTTCATCTTCACTGTCGGATTTGGACTCCTGATGGAAATAGGACAAGAGACTCTCTCCACCTCTCGTCAGGCAGACTGGAAAGACCTCATTGCAAATACCCTGGGTGCAGGTCTGGTTTTTGCCCTCGCCCTGTTAAAGAAAAGAAAAAAATTGTAATCTTATCGAGGTGCCCTTGATGCTGCACGAACTCAATACTTTTGGCCCATCCTCTCTCACCATTATCATCAAACTGCTCCTTGCTGCCCTCGCTGGCGCATTGGTCGGCATGGAAAGAGAAAAACACGGCCGGCCGGCCGGATTACGCACGCATCTACTCGTTGCTCTTGCCAGTTGTTTGATGATGATTATCTCCGAGAGCGTCTATCTCAAATATGGGCAGATCCCCGGAACCAGTATTTTACGAATTGATCCCTCGCGGATTGCCGCACAAATCATCGCAGGAATCGGCTTCATCGGCGCCGGCGTCATTCTCAAGGACGGACTAAGTGTCCGGGGACTGACCACTGCGGCCTGTTTATGGCTCGCGGCAGCGATCGGCATGGGCTTTGGCCTCGGGCTTTATCTTCCGACGATTGTCAGTACGATCATCGCGATCAGTGCCCTGATCTTCCTGAAGAGACTCGAGCCCTACATTCACAAAGATCGCTATCTCACGTTTCGCGTCGAGACCGACGAATGGATTGATATCTATCCACAATTAGAAGAAATTTTTGTTCGCTACCAGATGATCGTCACAGATGTGTCATGCAGCCTGCAACCGCGCAATGGAGAGACACATTATAAATTTGTCCTGACCCAGCATCGCAAGCGCATGGGGAGAGAGTTAGCTTTGACGGTTGCAGAACTGAAAGGTGTCAAAAAAATCGAATACCTGTAATCCATGGTTTTACGCAAAAAGGGCGCTGACCTTTATATGGTCACCGCCCTTTTTGCTTTATACTTATCCCCTTGTCAGAGGGTGTAAAAAACTTTGTGTAAATGGTCATCGTCGGTTACAACCCGTAACCACTGGAGGAACCGATGGCCATACCGAAAGACGTGCTCGACTGCC